>JAGNNG010000252.1 GCA_017990795.1 Deltaproteobacteria bacterium | reverse complement strand
GCAGCTGCGGCAGTCCGCGCAGGTAGATGCGGTACGGCTCGTCGGCGCGCGGCCTCTCTGCCGAGTACGAGATGATCAGCTCTTTTTCACCCGACGGCGGAATCGGAAACACGCGGGCGCGGAACTGGTTGCCTGCCTGTTTTTCCAATAGCGCCGGGTCTTGGCGACGGTGCAAGAAGTCTTCGTAGGCCTCGCGCGCGGCCTGCAGCTCGACCACTTCGCCTTCCTGCCAGCTATCGCCAATGCGCATCGCAAAGCGCGAGATGGCAGCGCCCGGCGGCAGCGTAATCTCAAACTGGCCCTCTAGCTGACGAGGCTGCGGGTTGCGGAAGGTCAGCTTTAGCTCGGTAAAGGTCAGCGGGTCTTCGACCACCGCGCGGCCTTCCAGTGCCACCAGCTCTAGCCCGGTCCCGTCCGAAGACGTCAGCGACATCGGCGGACCCGACGAGCGCGCCAGCTGCAGCACCGGCTCGACGGGCTTTACTGGGGCCCAAATAATCGAAGGCTGCGGGCGTCGCCAGGGTCCTGGGGGCACATCGGCGTGCGCCGTTCCCAGAAGCCCCGGTAGAGCAAAGCCAGCGCTTGCGGCCTTGGTTCCAGCGGCGGCGGCACTCGTCGCTGCGCGCGCGGCAGTGGCGGGTGCTTGGGGCTCTGAAATCGCCGGGTTGCACGCAGAGGAAGACAGCCACAGCACGCCCGCGTACAGCGCCAGCGAGGCGCGTCCGAGCTTGCTGACAAGTCCGCGCGCAGAGCCGCGTACACCTAAGTTCCTAAAACCACTTCCGGAATCCCGTTCGGAATCCCTCCTAGTACGTGCGCTGATTCCCATGGGGCCTATGTCTCCTGTTACTACGCGGTCGGCAGACCAGAATGTATTTGGTGCAGCCAAAAGTCCGGCTGTCGCTTGCTTGCGCCAACCAGCCATCAGCTAAAAGTCAGATTCCCAATTCACGACCTCGGATCATAACAACGGATGACAGGCCAAGTAGATCCTTGACATTTCTCCGTCGGGCTAGGGTAATGATAATGAGGATAGTGTCTGCAGGTGTGTTCATTCCCTTCCTGGCCCGCGGTGACTCCTAAACCTCCTTGTTCAGTTTCATTGCAGCAGTCCCGCGCGAGTTTAGGAATCTATGCGGAATCATTTAGGAATGGGATGGGAATGACTAGGAATGCGGTTTGGGAATCGGGGGCTGTGGCTGCTCAGACTTTTCGCGTGAACTGCTTGGGAATTGGCCTACTTACACTTGGGGATGTTTGAAGATGCGCATCGCTGCTGGTCAGGCTTTGGATCGTGGGTCGCAGGTCTTGGGAACTCGGGTGTGGACGCGCTGGCTGCTAGGTGTGGGCCTTCTGTGCGGGCTTGCGGACTGCGCGCAGACGCAGCAGCCGTTTGTCTTTTCAGCAGCCCCGATGGCGCGCGAGCCGATCGAGGCGCTGGCTGATTCCTTCACCAAGCACAAGCTGGTACCGGTCCTCGTCGATGCGCAGACCGGGACGGTGCAGTCGCGCTGGGAGGAGACCGGCGTCAAAGCAGAGCCCATCAAAGGCCAAGAGACGGTGATCGTGCGTCGCTACACCGCGCGGCTGGAGCGCGTCATGATCGGCTCGGAGATCACGCTGTCGGCCCAGACCCAGCGCTGCGTGGTCCTGCACTTTGAGCTGACCGAGCGCGACGTGCAGGGCGAGTGCGAGCCGATGCCGCTGCTGATCGCGCAGCACCAGCGCGAGCTTAACGAGCTGGGCCTAAAGCTGCAGAATCGGATGCAGATTCCCTAAGCCCGGGCGCGCTCACCAAGCGGCGCAGCGGCTGTGTTTTCGTGCCAGCATCAAGGCGCGGCGCAGGCCTGCGGACCGTGTTAGCTTCCGCCGATGACTTCCTCCTCCGCGCTCGCGTTTACTCCCCGCTTGATTCAGCAGCTGCAGATTGAAGATGAGGCGTCCTTTCGGCCCGTCGGGCTGTACGCCGATCTAAAAGAAGTGCTGCGGCGCTCTGCGTATCGCTTTCGCGTGCTGCCCAAAGCGCTGGCCGGTCGCTGGGATCGCGCGCTGCTGCTAAACCTGACTTTCTGGGGCGCAGAGGCCGGCGGCGATGTCCTGGTCGATGACCAGCTGCCAGCGGACGTGGTGACGCACGCCGCGTGGCACTACCTAGCCAGTCAGGCGCTGCCCGCGGCGCCCGGCCAGGCTCCGTCGCCAGAAGCGCTGTTTTTAGGCGAAGCGATTGCCAGCGCGTTTGATGTGTACTTGGTGGGACGGCTGCTGCATCAGTCGCCGGACTCGACGTTTTTAGAGACGCAGGTGCCCGCAATGGCCGACGTGGCCGACGCTGCGGGGCTGAGTAGCGCCGACTTTGATGCGCTGCTGCAAGACGTGGCTCGCGAGCCCGAGCGCGCCTTTGCCGACCTGCGCACGCTGCTATATGACGCGACGCTGGCCCTGTGGTCCTGCGACAGCATGGAGACGGCGATGACGGCACTGTCGCGCTTTGACGGCCATCGCTTTGCCCCGCTGCTGCATCGCTACGAGCTGTCCAACTGGGTGCTGTACGCACGCGCCTATGCGCACAAGTCCGCGACCCCTGACGAACAGGCGGCCACCCTCGACAAAGCCCTGCGTGAGGCCGCTGATCCCGTGCAGTGGCTGACGACCGCGTGGGTACTGCCTGCCCTCGGTCGCCCCGAGGCTGAAGCCACCAAGCGCCCGACCATGCACTAGGAGTGCCTCTCAGCGCTGCCGCCGCTTTAGCCTCACCCCGCTCGTCTGACGCCGGTCATCCCCCGCCTGTCACCTACCAAGTTTCCCAGCCGCCCCGTCCTTGCGGACTGGGGGTCGGTTTCTATTTATTAATGAATTGGTACTTTAATGTTGGTTGATAACTTTAACTAATATAGAGATATAATGGATTATTTGACGCTTTCCAGTATTTTATGTTTGATTGATTAGTCTGAATTATCTGCAAAATTAGTAGGTTCGGCTGCCGTGGTTCTTCGCTGTTCTTGATTCGCGGTATGAATGCCGATGAGGACGTGTTCTTTGTCGCTGAATTCCATATTGTAGGCGCTAAGTGCTCGATACTAATTGCCTTTTATGTTGATAGATTTGGATTGACGATAGACGAGCGGGTTAGTACCCTAAGTAAGGTATATTCTGAAGGATAATCTTAAATGACCTACTTAGCTCAGACCTTGCATGCAGGTAGCTTGAGTGTTCGGACGCCAAAGCTGGCGGCGCTGTGCGGCTTAGCCGGTAAAGTGCTTGTGGGCGCGGCGCTGGCAGCGGTGGTGGGCTGCTCTCCGTCGGGGACCTCGATGGCGGACATGGCTCCGGCGATTAACTACGCGGCAGCCACCATCAATCAGATCGACACCGACCCGGGCAATGGGCCGTTTGGCAATGGGCAGAACGTGGTTTTGGACCGGGTGGTCGCGGTGACCAAGGTCGATAAGTACGTAAACTCGACCAACCAGCAGTGCCGCTACCAGATTTGGGTGCAGGATGCGACGTGTACGACGCCGCCGTGTGGACTGGTGGTCAAGGCGATTGGGCCCAAGGCGCCCAGCCCGACGGCTTCGGGCAAAGACTGCCCGTCCGCTTCAATCAGCGGCACGCCGCTAAGCACCATCTCGCGCGGGGACAACGTTCGTATTCGCGGCCACGTCATCGTCGAGATCGACAGCACGCCACCGATGAGCGTCGTCGAGCACCAGCTCTTTGTCGATTCGCTGGAGATCCTGACGCCGGATCAGACGGTGACGCCGATTGTGCTGACCGACCCGACGATGTACGGGCAGTTTGTGACGCACCTCGGCCAGACCTGGAAGAAGTACGAGGGCATGTCGGTGACGCTGCAGCCGTCGGTGGGCGTGCTACAGGTGACGGCTTTTGGCAGCGGTGGCTTTCAGACCAGCCCCGGCAATAGCAACTGGGGCGATACCTTCGACGGCGACTACTACCCGACGGGCGTAACGATGTACCCGATTGTGGGCAGTACGTTTCATGCGCTGTCGGGCGTGGTGTCGACTCGGCACGGCGGCGAGCTGATGCCGGGGCGCAGCAAGGACTTCGTACCGTAGCGACGTGGCGTCCGGCCCGCTGCTGCAGCCAGCATGGTGGTGCAGCAGCGGTGATGTAGCGGTCAAATTGGGCCAAATCTGGCCGTTTTCAGCGATTATTGGCGATTTTCAGCGGGTAGCTGCGGCTTTGGACGGGCTGCTGGGCTT
>JAGNNG010000251.1 GCA_017990795.1 Deltaproteobacteria bacterium | reverse complement strand
GCGCCAGCGCGACGGTGATCGGCGGATGGGCATGCACCACGGCCCCGACATCCGACCGCTCGGCATAGATGAGCGCGTGCATCGCAAACTCGCTCGACGGGTTGTGGGCGCCCCGCAGCTTGCGACCTTGCAGATCGGTAATGATGAGCTCCTCGGGGCGGATAAAGCCCTTGTGGAAGCCCGACGGCGTGACCAGCACCCGCTCCGCATCCAGGCGCAGCGAGACATTGCCGTCCCCCGCCGCGATCAGCCCTTTTTGATACAGCCGCTGACAGATCGTTGCCAG
This sequence comes from Deltaproteobacteria bacterium, assembly GCA_017990795.1. Taxonomy (GTDB): domain Bacteria; phylum Myxococcota_A; class Polyangia; order Palsa-1104; family JAEUJZ01; genus JAGNNG01. The sequence continues at coordinate 3,946 of JAGNNG010000251.1, read as the reverse complement.
GCGCTCACGCAGCTCCGGCTCTCTTCGCTTACTTGGCGGGGCCAGCACAGCGGCGCTCCGTTACGCCATGAGGTGGCGCTCGATCTCATGGACCATCCCGCGCAGCTGCGGATCGGAGTCGAGCAGCGCTTCGACCTTGCGGCAGGCCGACATCACCGTCGTGTGGTCTTTGCCGCCAAACTTCAGTCCCAGCTCGGGAAAGCTGGCCTTGCACAGCTTGCGGGCCAGGTACATTGCGACCTGCCGAGGCCGCGTCACCGAGGTCTGCCGGCTCTGCCCCTTCAGGTCGGTGATCTTGACCCCAAAGTAGCTCGCCACTTCTCGCTGCACCGCCTCGACATTGAGGTGCGCCGCCGACTGGGTCAGGAAGTTGCGCAGCGTGTCTTGGGCAAACTCGATGGTGATCGGACGCTGCTGCAGCGACGCAAACGCCGCCACCCGAATCAGCAGACCCTCCAGCTCGCGGACGTTTGACTTGATGTTGGTGGCCAGAAACAGCGCCACGTCGGTCGGAAGGTCGATCTGATCCAGCTCGGCCTTCTTCTGCAGGATCGCCACCCGCGTCTCCAGCTCTGGAGCCTGGATGTCGGCGATGAGTCCCCACTGGAAGCGCGAGCGGATGCGCTCCTCCAGATCCGGGATCTCGTGCGGATACTTGTCGGCGGTGACGACGATCTGCCGGTGCGACTCGAACAGCGCATTGAATGTGTGAAAGAACTCGTCCTGCGTCCGCTCTTTGCCGCCGAGGTACTGGATGTCGTCCATCAGCAGCACGTCGGTGTGGTCACGGTACTTGACGCGAAACTCATCAATGCGGCCCGAGCGGACTTGGTTGATGTACTCGTTCATGAACGTCTCGGTCTTCAGATACAGGATGCGCCACGAGGGGTGCTCGGCGTGTATGTGGTGACCGATGGCGTGTAGGAGGTGCGTCTTGCCCAGGCCGACGCCGCCATAGATGAACAGTGGGTTGTACTTGCCGCCGGGGTTGTCGGCGACCGCGCGACTGGCCGCTGCTGCCAGCTGATTGGACGGGCCGATGACAAACGAGTCAAAGACATAGCGCGCGAGCAGCTCTTGGCCGGGCTCGCTGTCGATGGGCGGCTTGCTCTTGCCGCCAGCGCCGTTGCGTCGGGAAGGCGGTGAGTCAATCGGAGTCGGCGGGCTGCTCGGGGGCGCGCTCGCTTTGGCGGCCTTTGCCTTGCGCACAGTGGCGTCCGCGTCGGACTCTGCTTGGCTGCTGCTCTCGTCAATCTGCCAGTGGATGACATAGGGCCGCGTGCTGCCTTCGTGGATGACCTCCATCACCACCTGCTGGTAGTGCGTCTCGAACCACTCTTTGATGAACTGGTTCGGGGCGGTCAGGTAGATGTTCTGGCCGTCCACGCGCTGGCAGACGATGGGGCGAAACCACAGGTCGTAGTTCTGCGCCGATAGCTTGCGGGAGATCACCTTCATGGCGTCGTCCCACACCTCGGACGCGCCCGCTGCTAGGCAGGGCATTCCCGATGAGGTGCTATCGAGGGGCAGATCACTCAGCATGCTTACACTATCCACAGACTTATCCACAGCTGTGGATAAGCTACGCCCATAACCAAAGTACTGGAGACGAGAGCACCCGTAGACCCCGGGCGCGACGCAGAGCGTGATGGCCAAAGAAAACAGCGATCGGCTCGCTAAGGAGGTGCCCTGAATACCAAAGCCGGCCCCGGAGCGGCAAGCTCAAAATCTTGGGCGACGGCAGCCGCGCGCGAAGCCCTGGATCGGGTGGTCTGAAATGGCGGAGTCGGACAAGACGTGGTAGCTGGCCCTAGTGCGCTCACAAACTTCTTATCTGGTCGTGATGATGTGCATGATGGGCGCGTTTGCCATCGTGCGGCTGAACCCGCTGGGGCTGCTCCTGTTTCCCGGCAACTTGGTGGTTGGTCTGGCCCTGCTGATCGGCGGCCTGGCGCTGTGGGCGCAGCGCTCGTTTTCGCTGGCGGTGGCTACCGGGGCGGCGCTTTTGACGATGGGCGGCGGCCTGCTGACCTTTGCCAAGGTCAAGGGCTTCGAGCTGCCGGGCTTTCCGCTGATCTGGCTGGTGGTCGGCCTGTATCTAGAGATGCGGCTGATCTTTCACTTTCAACACCTGCGGCGTCAGGAGCTAGCTCAGCGCAAAAGCGACAGCGAGGCCAGCAAAGAGAAGCTGGTTGCGGGTCCAGACTCCGAGGACAAGCCGTGACAGCTGCGGGTCTTGCCGCCGTCGTGCTGCTCGGCAGCTTGGGCGGAGGCTGTTCCCGCAATCAGACCGCCGAGTCGGCCTGCGAGAGCCTGCGCAACGCAGTCCTAGAGGCCGACGGGATCGCCGTCTTTGAGGTACTGCTGCAAAATACCCAGTGGTCGGTGGCGACCGTGCAGAAGCTTCATCGGCGGATGGCCGAGTCGATTCGATCGAGCTACCCGGCGGGGGAGCAAGCTGCGGCGCTGGCCCGTCTGTATGCCGCCGATTCCGACAACGGGCGGGAGCTGTTTCTGCAGCTGTATACCGAGCGCTACGCTGCCGACTTTCGCGCGCGGGTGGGTGAGCAGATGTCGGTCCAGGTCGATGCCGCGGGGCAGGCAAGCTGTGGCGCGGCAGCGGCGCGGCCATTTCCGCTGGCGCTGGGCCGAGACGGCCAGTGGGGGCTTTCCGAGCTCGACCGCGAGTGGGAAGATGCAAAGCTACGCGCCTACCACGATCAAGAAACCGTCACCAAGAACGTCGAGCTGTACCGCCGGGTCGGCGCTGGCAAATAGCAGGGCTAGGGCTCCTCGATGAGGCGAAGTGCGATGCGTGAGGGAGGGCCACAATGAGAAGGTCGCCAAGGTGGACAATGTCGATGAGCCAAGCTCGCCGAGCGTGGGGACTGGCCCTGCTGCTGGGAGTGGGCCTGGGCGCGAGCGGCTGTGCCTCGATGCGGGTCCAGCAGGTTGCAACTTGGGAAGCCGAGGGCAACGAGAGTGGCCTCAAAGGCGCGCTCTCAGACAGCAGCGAAGAGGTCCAAGAGGCTGCAATCGCGGCCTGGGTTCGTTATGGCGAGTACGACACCGGTCGGCCATCGGTCCTGGCCTCTTTGGGCAGCAGCCAAGCGGCAGCGGCTCGGCAGGCTGAAAAGCGACTGTTTGGTCAGCCGCCCCGGCCAGTGCCTGAACCGCATGCCGATGGCGCTGGCAGTGGTCCGGCAGTGATCTACTTCTATCGGGCTGCCGGCGATGATGGCGAGGCGCGCTGGATCGTGCTGGATGACAGCGAAAAGGTCCGGCTTGGGGTGGGTCGATACTTCCGCTACAGCGCTGGGACCGGCAGCCATCGCGCCTGTGTGCAGCTGCCTGACGCCGATGCTCCGGTCACCGATGATTCTGCGGACGAGGGCGTTCGCACCCGCAAGGTTGCACCACAGTGCTCTACGCTGATGGCGCACACGGCGGGCATCTACTTTGTGCGCTATCGAGCCCAAGGCATAAAAGGTCGTCCCGAGCTCAAGGTGATGCCGGTGCCTCCAGGCCTTGCAGCGGTCAAAGAGCTGACGGCGGTCGATCCTGGAGATCACGCAAAGTAGACCCGGCAGGGGAGGATCGCGCAAAGCCGCCAAACCCCCTTCAAGAGCCGATCTCCAAAGTGCTAAGATGCCAGCGTAGTGTCTACAGGTCTGCCCCGCGAGAAGATAGGTCCGTACCGCTTGGTCCGTATGATCGGCAAGGGCGGCATGGGGGCCGTGTATGAGGCCATCCAGGAACCGATCGAGCGGCGCGTGGCGATCAAGATCTTGCACGGTCGCTACGCCCAAGAGCCGGAGATCGCGCAGCGCTTTTTTAACGAAGCGCGTGCGGTCAACATCGTCGACCATCCCGGCATCGTTCAGATCTCCGACTACGGTCAGCTGCCCGCAGGCGTGGCCTATCTGGTCATGGAGTTTCTCAAGGG
>JAGNNG010000004.1 GCA_017990795.1 Deltaproteobacteria bacterium | reverse complement strand
GGTTATAGATGAAAAATACTCTGCATTAGTTGTGTAAGATATGAGCTTCTGCGGGCAAATGTCTTGGCAATGAAGTATTTGCCGACATGCATGACAAGGTGGGCTGGGTCAGGTTTGGGTGGGGGCGATTTTTGCGGATTTTCCTGTCGGAAAGTGGCTGGCATCAGGTGGTAAGTACTGGATCTTTCAAGAGAAAACTCATCGACCTTGGCGGTGGTTGTGTCGATTGGATCTCTATGCGTATTACCTGGTGCGCTGTCGTCAATAAACCTCTGTTGACAGAAACTGTGCCGGTCCGCTAACGTAGGCTATCCCTGTGCTGCAACTATCTACCAGCAACCTCGCACAGTACTGCGGCCTTGCTGCAGTGTTAGTGGGTAGGCCATGAACGCCGGCCAGTACCACATTATTAAAGAAACTTCCCAATCTATTGGGGAGTTACTCAAAGAACAATATAAGCAAATCGGCTACAAGCGCGTACACCTTGTAGTCGCTGCGCCAAAACAGGAAAACATCGAGGGCAAGATTCCCGCCGTCTCGATCTACCTGTACAACATCACCCTCGACGAAGAGGGTATCTCCAACAACCGCACCGGTCAGTATATCGACGAAGAAGTCGGTCCCGACGGGCAGGTGCGGGAAGTGGCGCGCGACATGCCGATGTGGCTGCGCCTGGACTACTTGATCTCGTGCTGGGCGCAGACGCCCGAAGAGGAGCAGCTGCTCCTAGGCGCGACGATCAAGACGTTCATGGAGAACCCAACGATCAGGGGGCCGCAGCTAAAGGGCGAGTCATTCGAGCCGGATGACTATTTGCCGCTTTTGCTCTCGCAGAAGCTCGACGAGACCGTGCTGTCGCGGTTCTGGTCCAGCTTGAATCAGCCGCTGAAGCCGGCGGTGCAGTGCTGGACCACGATCCCGCTGTACCCGACGACGGCTCGCGCGATTACCCGCGTTCGCGAGCGCGAAGTTCGATTTTTCGATTTGGACAAGCTCAACCGTCTCCGTCAGTAAAACGGCGAAGACGGTTGATACGCAACTATCGCCAGGCAGTACCGATAACTTTCGCGAGATCACTTGGACCGACGCGAGAGGCCAGCCTGGAGATGAACACTCGCTACCACATGAGCAAGGAGAGGCAGCATGGCCACTAGTTACCTTTCGCCGGGCGTCTACGTCGAAGAAGTTGATCGCGGTTCCAAGCCGATTGAGGCTGTTGGCACCAACACCGTCGGGTTCATCGGTGAGTCGATGATGGGTCCGGTGAATCAGGCAGTCCTTATCACCAACTGGACGCAGTTCGTGAAGACCTACGGCGACTTTACCCAGTCGACGTTTATGTCCCACGCGATCTACGGCTTCTTCAACAACGGCGGTTCGCGCTGCTACGTCGTCAATGTTGGCGCTCCAGCCAATCTTGACCTGAGCCCCGCTGACAAGGCCGCTGCTGCTGACAAGGCTGCTGCTACCGCTGCTCCCGGTGGTCCTTCGACTGGCAAGGTTGATAACGACGCGCGCTACATCGGCAAGGACAACGGTCCTGGCGCTCGCACGGGTCTAAAGTGCTTCGAGGAGATCGACGAGATCTCCATCATCGCCGCTCCGGGCATCATCTCCCCGGCGGTGCAGGATGCGCTGCTCACCCACTGTGAGACCCGCAAGGATCGCTTCGCGATTCTCGACAGCTCCGAGACCGTTCAGGGCGGCGTGGACAAGCTGGTTCGTCCCCGTGACTCCAAGTACGGCGCGTTCTACTTCCCTTGGATCCAGGTCTATGACCCAGAGCGCGGCAACGTCTTCATTCCGCCCTCGGGCCACGTCGCTGGCGTCTACGCTCGCACGGACAGCGAGCGCGGTGTCCACAAGGCTCCGGCCAACGAGATCGTACGCGGCGCCCTCGGCCTGCGCTACCAGATCTCCCGTGGCGAGCAGGACATCCTGAATCCACGCGGCATCAACTGTATCCGCCTCATGCAGGGCGGCGGCATCCGTATCTGGGGTGCCCGTACCCTGTCGAGCGACCCCTCGTGGCGCTACATCAACGTTCGTCGTCTCTTCATCATGGTTGAGACCTCGATCGAGCGCGCTACCCAGTGGGTTGTTTTCGAGCCCAACGACTTCCGCCTGTGGAAGCGTGTAACTCGTACGATTTCGTCCTTCCTCACGCTGATCTGGCGCCAGGGCGCGCTGATGGGCGAGACGCCTGAAAAAGCGTTCTACGTCAAGTGTGACGAAGAGACCAACCCCCCCGAAGTCATCGACGTTGGTCAGTTGATCGTCGAAATCGGTCTGGCTCCCGTAAAGCCTGCCGAGTTCGTCATCTTCCGGATCGGTCAGATGCCTGCCGGCGGTGGGGTTTCGGAATAATTCCGTAAACGGCGGTGGCAACCCCGGTTCAAGTCGGGCCGGGGCCCGCCGCTCTCACTTTGGGAGGCTATTATGGCTATCGCACGTAACAATCGTGGCTTTGCCGTTGGTAAGTATGGCATCGAGCTCCAGCACACCATGGCTGGCTGGGTCAAAGAAGTTGATGGCGGTCACGCGACAGCCGAAGTTGTAACCGAGAAGATCGGCTCCGATCACCTCGCCAAGAAGCACCTGGGCACCCTCAAGTACGAGGAAGTGACCTTCAAGGCCGGCGCTGGTATGTCTGCGCAGGTCTATGAGTGGATCAAGACCGGCTTTAACCAGACCTCGCACTCGCGTGGTCGTGAAGACGGCGCGATTCTGTTTGCCGACTACGATCAGGTTGAGACCAGCCGTCTGACCTGGACCCACGGCATCATCACCGAGTTTGGCATGCCAGCCCTCGATGCATCGTCCAAGGACGCTGCTTTGATGACTGTCAAGTTCCGCCCGGAGACCACCCGCAAGACCTTCAGTGCGGGCGCCAAGGTCACTTTCCCGTCTGACTCGGCCAAGCAGAAGAAGTGGCTGCCCTCTAACTTCCGCATCCGTATCGACGGCTGTGAGCAGGGCTGCATGAAGGTCAACAAGATCGAAGCGTTGACCATCAAGCAGAAAATCACCGAGAACGCCATCGGTGAGCAGCGTGACTACGAAGTTGAGGCCTCGAGCGTGGAAGTGCCCAACCTCGTTATCACCCTGGCAGAGTCGCATGCTGATGAGTTCTACCGTTGGCACGAGATGTTCGTGATCAAGGGCCAGAACGGCGAAGACCAAGAGAAGGGCGGTACTCTTGAGTACCTGACCCCAGACCTGGCGACCGTGCTGTTTACGCTGCACTTCTCGCACCTGGGCGTGTTCAAGGTTTCGCCTGACAAGGTTGAAGCCGGTGGCGAGCCAATCCGCCGCGTCAAGGTTGAGATGTACTGCGAAGACATCCAGTTTGACTTCAGCGGTGCCGCAATCTACGGAGGCCGCTAACACTGAGATCGCCTGCTAAAAACCAATATTAATCTATTGGCCAAAGAGGGCGATTAAAGTGAAGCAGTTGTAGAGCAGGCGGCTGAGGATTCCTCGGCCGCCTGTTTTTGTTTCTAGGTGAATCATTTGTAGAAGTTGAGGTTGATCGTGGCCAATCCAAAGCGCGCTTATATTGGAAACAAATTCTGCCTTGAATTGCAGAACACACTGTCGGGATGGCTCTACAACGCCGAAGGTGGACAGGCCCAAACTGAGAGCGTGAACGAGCGTGTCGCCGGCGGTCACCCCGTGCGCAAGCACCCTGGCAATGTCAAAGTCAATGAAATATCAGTGACTTGCGGGACTGGCATGTCCTCGCAATTTTACGAATGGCTCAAAAAGAGCCTTGAATATAATCATGAGCGCAAAGAAGGCGCCGTCATTACTTGTGATTATGATTTTAAGGAAGTAGCGCGTCAGACGTTTTATCAGACGCTGATTAGCGAAGTCGGTCTGCCGGGGCTGGATGCAACCAGTCGCGATGCCGCCAAGTTCAACCTGAAGTTTTCGCCTGAGTACACCGAGATGAAGTACAACGGCGGCGGCACCATGCGCGGCGCGACCGATCAGGCGCGGCAGAAGCTGTGGACGGCGTCGAACTTCCGACTGCAGATTGATGGCATGGACTGCAAGCGTATTTATAAAATTGAGCCGATTGTTATTAAGCAGAATATTGTTGATAACACCATTGGCGAGCGACTCATCTTCGAGAAAGAGCCAGCGCAGATTGATTTCCCCAATCTCGTAATCACTATTCCCGAAGTTGATATCGAGCCCTGGTATAAGTGGCACGAAGACTTTGTCGTGCGAGGTAAGAGCGCTCCCGCCAATGAGAAAGGTGGCAGCTTAGACTACCTTGCCAGTGATATGCACACAGAGCTGTTCAATCTTTCCTTTGAAAATCTCGGTATCATCAAGTTTACACCTGATAAACTTGACTCCGGCAGTGACAAGCTGCGTTACGTCAAAGTTGAGATGTATTGTGAGAGTATGAAGTTTAAGTACTCGCCCAACGCAACCTGGCAATAGGAATTCGCATGGCATTCAAGACAGAGTTTCCGTTCACCCTCCCCAAAGGCTATATCGACAGCGATGGCAACCTGCATCGCACTGGCGTGATGCGCCTAGCCACGGCCAAAGACGAGATCGTCCCGCTGCAGGACTATCGCGTACAGAACAACCGGGCTTATTTGGTGATCGTCCTGCTCAGCCGTGTCATCAGCAAGCTCGGAGACTTGCCGATGGTCGACACCGAGGTCATCGAGAACCTGTTCTCGACCGATCTTGCGTACCTGCAGGAGTTTTACCGTCGCATCAACGAAGAAGGCGCGCCCCGCGTCCACGCCAAGTGCCCCTCGTGCCAGCATGAGTTCGATATTGACTTGCTCGGGGGAGGTGATGGTCGCGTAGTCGGCCAGGGGGGATAGCGAGCTACCCCCTGGAGCAGCTGTACCAGGAGGTAGCCTACATCGCGTATCACTTCCACTGGCCGCTCGACGACATCCTGGATATGGAGCACGACGAGCGGCACATCTGGCTGCGTGAGATTGCCCGCATCAATCGCGAGATCAACGACGCCCGCAAGCGCGGCTAATCGCAAAGCATAAAGTCGTTATTCCCGAAAATTACAGTCCAAACACCTTGGTAAGTAGCCGACGCTACAGCTGAGGTGTTTGCCTATTTGTACCTACCTATACGCACCGCTGACCTGGCTTCGGCATGGTATCTGCCGGACTGGCAACCAATCAAAGCCGCTGCCGATAAGTACAAAAAAGTGCAAGACACGGCGCGGGCTTAGCTGCGGCAATTTTCCTCTGTAGCTGCTGGCCCTCCGAGAGTAAAATATAGTGACCCGCTCAGCTACAGGCGCTTGGCAGATCGCTTGTGGTGTGCCGCTGCGCAGGGATTGGGTAGAGCTCTGCTCAAACAGAACGGTATCGACATATTTGATTTGTTTATAAAGATAAATTCAGAATTCAATCGATAAACGGGCAAAGAAGTATAAGCAAAAAGAGTAGAAGACAACCCGCTTTACGGCGCTGCAGAGGAACTTCGTAATGGCCCTTTCTCGCGAGATCAGACCGCCTGGCGTATATCATGTTGGCTCATCGTCTCGTCTTAGCCCACTGACGGTTGCGGATACGCACATCGCGGGCTTTGTCGGTATCGCGAACAAAGGACCGCTGGACACCCCGCGCCTGCTGCAGAGCTGGGCCGAGTTCGTCGAGACCTATGGTGCAACCAGCGAAGGACACCTGGCGCGCGCCGTCGAGGGCTTCTTTCTAAACGGCGGCAAGTACTGCTACGTGGTGCGAGTGGCGCGGCGACCCAAAGAGGGCGAGTCGTATCAGCCGCATCATGCAGTGCCAGCGACGCGCTTTATCAAGGACAGCTGGGACAAAGACACGCTGCTGGTCTACGCGCAGAGCGAGGGACGCTGGGGCAACAGCATCTGGGTGCGCACCACGCGGTCCACGGGCGCCAAGACGCTGCTGACGTTGGATCTGCCGGTCGGAGCGGGCACGGCGCGGGTGACCTCGACGCGGGGCATCGAGCGCGGCTCGCTGGTGCGAGTCTTTGATCGCGATAGCAGCAACTATGTGGTCGTCACCGACGTGGATGACAAAGAAAAGACGCTAAGCTGGGGCACCGACACGCCGATCGTGCGTCGCTACGCCGCCGCTGCGCCGACCTACGTCGAGGTCATTGAGTTTGAGATCTATGCCTCGCTGCGCGATCGCCGCGAGGTCTTCCGTCACCTGCAGATGAGCCCTTTGTCGCGACGGTATGCGCCGCGCGTCGTCAACGATGAGTCGCAGCTGATTCGTCTGGATGACCTGGCCTCAAGCTCGCCGCTGCCGAATAACCTGCCGATGGAAGCGGCGCTGGACAAGCTGACCGGCGGGCGCGACGGCACCGAGAACATGGTCGCCGAGGACTTTATCGGCTGGGACCACGGCATGGAGGACCGTCGCGGCCTGTGGGCGCTGGCCAACGTCGACGAGGTCGGCCTGGTGATGTGCCCCGACGCGATGCTGGCCTACAGCCGGATGTCGATTCCCGAGGCGCGCATCTTTGTCCAGCGCATCCACGACGCAATGATGGATATGTGCGAGCTGACCCAGGACCGCTTTGCCATCCTGGACCTGCCCGACACCCGCGACATCGAGGAGATCCGCCGCCTGCGTCAGCGCCGCGACAGCAACTTTGCCGCATATTATTTTCCGTGGCTGGTCGTGCCCGGCGCAAACGACAAGACCTACAAGCAGCCACCGTCGGGACACGTCGCTGGTGTGTACGCGCGGACCGAGATGCAGCATGGCGTCCACAAGGCTCCTGCCAACGAGCAGCTGTTCGGTCTGACGCAACTTACGCTCCCGCTGTCCGATGATCACGTGGGGCAGTTGAACTCTGAGGGCATCAACACGATTCGCTCCTTCACCGGTCGCGGCATCCGCATCTGGGGTGCGCGCACGGCAAGCAACGAGTCGGACTGGCGTTACCTGAATGTGCGGCGGCTTTTTATCATGCTGCGACGGGCGATCGAAAATGGCACGCAGTGGATTGCGTTTGAGCCCAACACCCGTGACACCTGGTCGCTAATTGAGCGAGAGATATCGCTGTTCTTAAACGATTTATATACAAAGGGTTACTTCGCAGGCAGCAGTCCACAAGATTCATATATTGTGAAATGCGATGGTGAAGTGAACTCGCCAGAGATTGTTGATTCGGGGCGATTGATAACAGAAATCCGGGTCGCACCGGCACTGCCAGCAGAGTTTATCTATTTCACAATAGAGCAACAAATGGCAGAGCGTACGAATCGCGTAGAGTAAAGAGGAAATACCATGGCGGACAGGCGCGAAGCATTCGGCGTTTACCACTTTGCAGTTGAGATTGATGGCGTGCAAGAAGCGTATTTTCGCTCTTGTGGCGGCCTGAAATCAGAGGCTGAAGTGGTTCCCATGCAAGAGGGCGGTCTGAATACGACCGAGCACAAGCTGATCGGTCGCACCAAGTTTCCGAACTTGGTGCTAAAGCAGGGATTTGCCGACGCGATGCTGTGGGAAAAGCGGCTGACCTTTGTGAATGATGATCCGGGTACGCCGATTCGGCGATTTAACGGAACCATTATTCAATACGGGCCGGGTGGCAAGCGCGCTCATAGCTGGCAGTTTAGCCGCGCCTGGATCTGTAAGTGGGAAGGTCCCGAGTTTGACGCGACTAAGAACGAAATCTCGATTGAGTCAATTGAGATTGCGCATGAAGGATTGACGTATAAGGCAGGTGGATAACAATGTCGTCGCAGAAAGGCACGCCTTCTGCTCCGTATACACCGGGAGCTGCCGCTGCTTCAGAGCGCATGCTGTCGTCGGTGCTCGGGCGGACTTTGGGCACGCAGCTGTCACCGATCGGGCGAGCGCTGAGCTTTGCCGATCGCGTCGTCGGCGGCATTGTGCAAGACGCCGAGCCTGCAACTGAGCGTCGTGGCGCCATGCAGCGGCTGTTTCCGCAGCCGGTGTTTGGGCCAGCCGGTGCTTCGGCGCAGTCTGAATCAGTGACGGCAAGTGAGTCGGGCAGTGATGCCAGCGTCGGCACTCGTCGCGTAGCGCCAACGCAGGTGCTTGCGATTCCGTCCGCCGCGTCGAGTGAGTCGCGTCGCAATCCTGCGGATTTACGGCTTCCTGCCGCGCTGCGTCCGGCGATGACGCTAAGCAGCAGCGAGAGAATGTTTGGCTCTGCGGCTGGCGATGCGCGAGATGCCAGTGCGATCGCCAGTCCGGGGCCGCTGCTGTCGGCTGCATGGGAAGCTCCGGCGCTGAGCCGTGCGGCACTTTCCACCACCCAGACGAGCGATGCCGCTCCGGGTCCGCTGTGGAATCGACTGCCGAAGCTGGATCTGGCCCCAGTGATTGCTGCCGTCGAGGCGGACCTTGGAGTGCGTAGCTCTAGTCCGGCTGCGGCTGCGACCTCTGCTGGTCCTGGCGAGCAGGCCCGCGAGCGACCCCGCATGACACTGCTTCGGGACGGCGACGAGGCTGCAAGCAGGCCACAGAGCGACGGCAAAGCGTATCAGGCGGCGATGGATGCCTCTAATAAGCTGATAGATGCGCTGCGGGCGCATGCGGCGGCGCACAGCAGTGCCAACGATGATCGTATCTCGTTAGGCGATTTAACGCTGATTGCACATGCGGATAGTAAGCAGCAAATGGCCGCTGCTACCTCGCATGCGAGCAATGCGCCTAAGTTGCAACAAATCGAATCACCACTGGGTCAATTGGCGCATCCCAAAGTTGTAGAAGATCGCAAGGCTCTCCATAACAAGATGAAGGCATGTGCCAAGCTGGTTATGGAAGACTTGGAAAAGGCGCAAAAGTTAGCGAAAGAAAGGTTTGGAGCCTATGGCTGAGTTAGTTAAAGCAAAACTAATGGATCACGACGGCCTCGGGGTCAATCTCGACGTGTGCTTCAATCCCAAGGAATTCTCCGTCGAAAAGCAGGTGCAGTGGACCCAGAAGGAAGGCTCGATGAGCGACGAGCCGCCCGAGGAGTTTAGCAAGCCGACCCCGGCGACGCTAAACGTCACGCTGCACTTTGATACTTATGAGCAAAAGACCTCGGTGGTTGGCGCATATACGGGCCAAGTCGAGAAACTGGCACATATTATTAGCTCATCAAAGAAGCGACCACCACTATGCTCATTTATTTGGGGCAAGTTTGTGTTTAAAGGCGTCGTTGAGTCTTTGTCGCAAAAGTTCACGATGTTTCTCTCTGATGGCACACCGGTTCGTTGCGAGTGTACGCTGAAGATGAAGCGTGCCAGCCAGGCAGCTACCGGTAAGCAAGGCGGTTAATCCATGGGCGCGCGAATCTCATTCGGCGAACCAATCGTCATTGTTGATGGCAAGAAGATCGACAGCAATCATATCGCCAGCCTCGAAGTCCTAAAGGACATCGATCAGCCCGATATGGCAGCGATCTCTTTGTCAAACTTCGGCGACGGTGGAGGTGGCGGCGGCGGTGCTGGTGGCGGGCTGCTCTCGTCGATCATGGACATGATCGGCTCCGGCGGCGTCGAGGGTAAGCGCTTCTCTGCGCAGTTTAAGCCGGGCGCCGACCTCGTCGTCAAAGTCAAGGTCGAGGGCGACGGCGAAGAGGAGATCTTCAAGGGGCAAGTGACGGGCTTTCATCCCTCGTTTGATACCCACCTGCCGGTGTCGGTCAACGTGCGGGGCATGAATGCCATGCACAAGCTGACGCGGGAGCGGAAGACGCGCACTTTTGTAAACCGCACCGATAAGCAGATCGTCGAGCAGATCGTCAGCGAAAATGGCTTGTCGGTAGACTTTGGCCGCGAGCCGCCGACGCTGCTACATGAGCACATGCACCAGCCGAACATGACCGATCTGGAGTTTTTGCGGCTGCGAGCGGCGCGGACGTGTCGCGAAACCTATGTGAAGGACAAGACCTTCTACTTCCGCAAGCGCCAGAAGGACGAAGGGCCGGTTGCGACGCTGACCTACACCAACGAAGGTGTGGAGAGCTCGTCGGCCAACGACTCTGCCGGTGGCGCACTGGAGAGCTTTACGCCTGAGCAGTCCTCGTCAGGCCAGGCGGAAAAAGTGACCGTCCATGGCTGGGATCCCAACGGCACGACTCGGCAGGCGCAGATGCTGACGGGTATTGCTAGTGCGGGTGCTTCGTCGCTGGGTTCAGAGGGTGGCGGCAGTGCATTTGGCGATAGCCCGGATGTGCATATCTTCGATATCCCGGTACGTAGCAAAGAGGAAGCAGACTTACTCGCCAAGTCTGTATTGGAAGAGCGGAATATGAACTTTATCCAAGCCGAAGCTGTGTGCTTGGGAAATGCCAAAATAGAGCCCGGTAAGACCGTAAAGATCAATACCGCAGATTCGCGATTTACCGGGAAGTACTATGTGGCTGGCGTTCACTTCTCGTTCTCGCATAGCTCCTCGGGCCTGGGTGGCGGCAAGGGCATGGGCGGCTTTAAGGGTCACCTAAAGCTCAAACGCGACGCCGGTAAATAATACAGAGACCTTAACCAGCGGGGGTGTCGCCTTCGCTGGTTTTTCTTTGTGTATTAGCTGGCTCGATTACCACGCTAGCCTTACGACATCCGCTCCCGTCAGCGCTTTTCAAGTTATCTCAAACCACTAAATCACAGCGAAATGTCAGCTGTCGCCTTGCCATACAGTGGCTTATTGGCACAACGAAGTTCGCTTTTGCGGATTAGTAAAGATACGAGCGAAGGCGCAGAGGTAGGGCGTGGCGGCTTAGTGATGAATCGAGTCGAACATGCGGTTTAGGCGGACGGAGCTGCGCTCTCCGGCGGACCACCAGATGAACCAGGCTTTGCCCTTGATGTTTTCGTACGGGACAAAGCCCCAGTAGCGGCTGTCGTGGCTGTTGTCGCGGTTATCGCCCATGACGAAGACGCGATCGGGTGGCACCGTCCAGCTTTGGGTGCAGACCCCAAGCTGGGGGGGCGTGACCGTGTTTTGCACGGTGATGTAGGACTCGTTGCCGTTCCACTCGCGGTAGGCGATGCAGCTGACTTTGCGCCAGCTGCCCGAGGGACGATCCTCGTCGTAGTCGTCATACTCGCAGGCTCCGGGCTGCTGCTCGCGACGGAGGGGCTGGTTGTTGATGATGACCTGGCCGCTGCAGACCTGAATGGTGTCGCCGGGAATGCCGACGATGCGCTTGATGAAGTCCTTCTGCGGGTCCTCGGGGAAGATAAAGACGATGACCTCACCCCGACGCGGTGGCCGTAGGTGGTGACCGAGCTTGATGTTGGTGCCGGGGATGCGCGCGCCAAACATCAGCTTGTGAACAAAGATGTGATCGCCGATCTGCAGCGTCGGAATCATCGAGCCGGAGGGAATCTTAAACGCCTCCACGACGAAGGCGCGCAGTAGCAGGGCAATGATGACAGCGGTGCCGATCGACTCCCCGTATTCGCGCGGGGTGCCCTGACGCGCAAAGCTCAGGTGGTCTGACAGCGCCTGGTCGAGTACCTTGTGGGCGCTCTCGACGACGTCGAGGCTGTCGTTTTGTAGGACTTGCTGCAGCGCTGTAACCGCATCTTCGACGGCTTTGAGCTGGGCAGGCTTGAGCCGGTTTTTGTGGCTCTTGAGTCGTCGCTGCGCGTCCTTGATCGCTAGCTCTGCTTCGCGCCGCATCAAGATGTCTTCGCGGGCGATATCGATCGGACCGCGAAACAGCAGATAAGGAATCCCCAGCAGCACGGCGAGCAGCATGACCGCGCCGAGGAGCTGCCAGATGCGGGGTGCGGGCAAGGCCGATAGGTCCATGCTGTTGGTCGCAGACACCACCAGCAGGAACAGTCCGACGAACAGCGGTAGGGCCAGCACCCACAGATGGTCGACCAGCATACGTAGCCACAGCGGTGGGCGCGGCGTTACCGCAGCTGGTGAGCGCTGACTGGCAGCTTCGCTCGTTTCATCTGCTCGGGTCGGTGCTGGGCTTGCGGCACCCGGCGGCGGCATTGTTCCAGATTGGCTCGGATCGTCTGGAGTCGGGACAGGGGACTGCTCGCTGTCGCTCATCGGCTACTCCACCTTCAGCACGGCCAAGAAGGCCTCCTGCGGGATCTCGACGTTGCCGATCTGTTTCATCCGCTTCTTTCCTTCTTTTTGCCGCTCAAGCAGCTTGCGCTTGCGAGAGATATCGCCGCCGTAGCACTTGGCGGTGACGTTTTTGCGCAGCGCTTTGACTGTGGTTCGGGCGATGACGCGGGTACCGATGGCCGACTGGATCGCGACCTCGAACTGCTGAGGCGGG
Organism: Deltaproteobacteria bacterium; assembly: GCA_017990795.1. Lineage (GTDB taxonomy): Bacteria > Myxococcota_A > Polyangia > Palsa-1104 > JAEUJZ01 > JAGNNG01. The sequence goes on along the minus strand of JAGNNG010000004.1, from coordinate 3,612 downwards.
ATCAGCTCTTTCATCTTGATGCACAGCTCGCGGCCTCGGTAGTAGGCGCGCTCGCGGTGGGCAATGACCGATAGCGCGTCGACCCGATCGCCGTTGACCATCAGGTCCATGCGCACCAAGTCCGAGCGCCGGTACTCCAGAAGCTCGTAGTCCAGTGACGCATAGCCGCGTGATACCGATTTGAGCTTGTCATAAAAGCCAAACACGACCTCGGCCAGCGGCAGCTCATACTTAATGACTACCCGATCTTCCGTCGAGTAGGTAATCGCGTGCTGGATTCCTCGTCGCTCTTGGCAGAGCGTGATGAGCGCGCCGACAAACTCTGCGGGCGTGTAGATCGTGGCCATAATGATGGGCTCTTCGATCCCTTCCAGCTTGCCTTCGTCGGGCAGGGCCGCCGGGTTATCGACGACAGAGACCTCGCCAGTCTTGCTGATGGCGCGGTATTCCACGGTCGGAGCGGTGGTGATCAGGTCCAGGTTGTACTCGCGCTCCAGGCGCTCTTGGACGATCTCCATGTGTAGCAGGCCCAGAAAGCCGCAGCGAAAGCCGAAGCCCAGCGCCAGCGACGTCTCCGGTTCATAGGTGATCGAGGCGTCATTTAGATGCAGCTTGTCGAGCGCGTCCCGCAGGTCGGTATACTTGGCGCTGTCCGTCGGAAAAATACCTGCGAACACCATCGGTGTGACGACTTTGAAGCCGGGCAGGGGCTCGCTGCAGGGCCGCTCGGCCAGGGTAACGGTGTCGCCAATCTTGGTGTCTGCGACGGTCTTGATGTTGGCGAAGATGAAGCCGACCTCGCCGCAGCGCAGCTCCTTGACCTCGATCGGAAACGGGTTTGAGACCCCCAGGCCCACGACCTCGTACTGCTTGCCAGTGGCCATGAGCAGAATCTTGTCGCCAAACTTGATGCTGCCATTTTTGACCCGGATCTGCGCGACCACGCCCCGGTAGTTGTCGTACCAGCTGTCAAAGATCAGCGCTTGCAGCGGTGCGGTCGGATCGCCCAGCGGAGGCGGAATCTGCTCGACGATCGCTTCGAGGATCTCGCGGATGCCGCGGCCATCTTTGGCGCTGGCCGGGATCGCCCCGGAAGCATCAATGCCGATGACGTCTTCGATCTGCTTGCGGATGCGATCGGGCTCCGCTGACGGTAGGTCGATCTTGTTAAGGACCGGAATAATCGCCAGCTCTCCGTCGAGAGCGACATACACGTTGGCCAGCGTCTGCGCCTGCACGCCCTGCGCCGCATCGACGACCAAGAGCGCGCCCTCGCAGGCCGCCAAGCTACGGCTGACTTCATAGTGAAAGTCGACGTGGCCAGGGGTGTCGATGAGGTTGAACTGATACTCGTTGCCGTCCTTGGCGCGGAAACGCAGACGCACCGTCTGGGCTTTGATGGTGATGCCACGCTCACGCTCAAGGTCCATCTTGTCGAGGAACTGAGCCTGCTTTTCGCGATCGGTAATGGCCCCCGTCTCTTCCATCAAGCGATCGGCCAGCGTCGATTTGCCGTGATCGATGTGGGCGATGATCGAGAAGTTGCGGATGTGCGACAGATACGCGGCTCCTCCCGATGGCGTAAGGCTCGACGAGCCGGTCCCAGTAGTCCCTGTGGTCGCAGAGCCAGAGGTGTGACCAGAAGTATGAAGCGATGCAGACGGATGACTAGACGATGCGGCTGACATGGGCGTGCGTTTTTCCTGTGCGCGGTAGCTCCGGCGGGAGCGGAGTATAGGGACTTGGCGCTGTGGCAGCTAAATAGAAAAAAGTTCCAAGCTGTTATGCCACAGACTGTACTGCAATGCCCGTATCGCTGTGGGCTTGCAAAAGTGGAGGGTCGGGATGAAGTGGCCAAGACGGCGAACGCAGAGCTAGCGAGTAACCGCTACACCGTCGAAACTTTACGGCTTGCGCGTCATCAGCAGGTGCTCAAAGTCGAGCTGGCGATCCGGGTTTATCAGCTGGCGGTGCTGCGCAAGGATGTGATCGATCCCTTGGCGAATGTACTCGGCGACGGGTACACGGGTTAGCTCGCTGAGGCGCTTGAGCAGCTCGTTCTGCTCCTCGGTGATGTAGATTGTCGTCGAGACCTTCCTGCGCGACATCCGCGCAGCATACATGAGCTGGCTTGACGACATCAATTGCTGGCAACCGTGAGAGCGTGCGAGCCAGCGGGCCTGCTGGGTGTGTATCTGCCTCGATGGTGCCCGGGGCGTGACTCGGGGATGTGCGATCTTGCACTGCGCGGGTGATTCATGCACAAAATGGCCATCGACATGCAGACAGCACTTTCTTCGGATGACCTTGCGGTGGCACTGAAAAATCCGTCGCTACGGGAATGGACCGTGCAGGACGGCAAGCTGCACCGCGAGTATCGCTTCAACAACTTTGTAGAAGCGTTTGGTTTTATGGCCTCTGCGGCGCTGCGGGCCGAGGCTATGAACCATCACCCTGAGTGGTTCAACGTCTATGGTCGCGTGACTGTGGACTTGTCTACCCACGACGCCAACGGGATCACTGAGCGTGACTTTGCCCTAGCCGTGCAGTTTGAAAAGCTCGCGGCTGGGCGTGTACTGAGCTAAAGGCGGGAGTTTTAAGTGGCTCCGCCAGTTCGGATAGCCCAGACGCGGGCGCGGGTGAAACGCCCAGGCGTGCTGCTTGCCGTGGCTGCACTAGACCTGCTTGCAGGAAGCCGAGCCTCGGCTTTGGCAGATGAGGCGGACGCGCCGGAAGAGACCAAGCCGCGCTCGCAGATTGACGCCGTAAATTCTGTCACCCTTCGGCGTGGCAGCGTCTTTAACAGCCTGCGCAACAGCTCGGCAGTGGAGCGTGATGAGCTACGGGCTCGTCCGCCGCGCTCCGTCGGGGATACGCTGACCGATGAGGATGGCGTCTTCGTCCAGCGGCCAAGCTACAGCATTGCCAGCCCCATGATCCACGGTCTTGGCGGCGCCCACGTGCTGGTGCTCATCGACGGAATCCGGCTAAACACAACCCTGACCGGCACCTTGCCAGGTGGACTAGGCAACCTCAACTTGGTTGACCCCTACGTCGTCGATGCCGTCGAGGTTGTGCGCGGTCCCGCCTTAAATACCTACGGCAGTGACGGTCTTGGCGGCACCATCTTGCTACGCACGCGCAAGCCGGCCCCGATCGCTGGCAGCAACATCGAGCTGAATGCTGGCGCTCGTGGCCAGTACGCCAGCTACGATCAGAGCTTTGCAGGCAGCATCTCGGGCAGTGGTCGCTGGAGTCGGATCGCCCTAGACACCGCATTTTCCGTTCGGCGCTTTGGCGATCTATCTGGCGGTATTGCCGCCGGTACGCAGCTGCTGACGGGTTACAACGAGGGCGGACTGTATCTGGGGGCTGGCGCCGATCTGGGGCGTGGCACCGTCGTGCTGGTCTATCAAGGCGTGCGGCAGTACGACGGCCAGCACAGCCAAAAAAGCCAGCCCGGCGACTTGTACTCGATCTCGGAGCTGCAGCGCGATCTGGTCTACCTGCGCTACGACAACAGCATTGAAACGGCCTCACGCACCGTCGATGTCAGCGCCACCGTTTCGTACAACCGGCAAGGGGAGCAGACCAGTCATCAGCTGATCGCAC
>JAGNNG010000250.1 GCA_017990795.1 Deltaproteobacteria bacterium | reverse complement strand
CATCATGGGCCACGACACGGTGGCCGCCGTGTACTTTGGCGAAGGCACCGTGTCGCCGGGCGACTTCCACGTCGGGCTAAACTTCGCCGGGGTGTGGAAATCGCCGGTGATCTTTGTCTGCCGCAACAATGGGTGGGCGATCTCGACGCCAAGTCACCAGCAGACTGCTGCCAAGTGTGTGGCGCAAAAAGCGGTGGCGTATGGCTTCCCTGGGGTCCGGGTCGATGGCAACGACCTGCTGGCGATGATCGCAGCCACGCAGCAAGCCGCCGCGCGCGGTCGTGCTGGCGAAGGACCGACGCTGATTGAGGCGATTACTTATCGCCGTGAGGGTCATTCCTCGTCGGATGATCCGTCGGCGTATCGCAAGAATCAGGACGAAGAGACGCGTGAGTGGGAGCTTCGCGATCCGGTCGCGCGCTTTGGCAAGTACATCACCAAGCGCGGCATCCTGACCGACGCCATCGACGCCAAGTACCGCGAGGAGCTGACCGCCGAGATCGCCGATGCTCTGAAGTACGCCGAGTCGCTGGGCACGCCGCCGCTGATCTCGCTGATTGAAGATGTGTATGCGCAGCCGACGGCCAACCTGCGGGAACAGCTGGCAGAGCTGCTGGCGCTGCCGCGACAAAAGCTGGGCCACGGTTAACGACTGCTTCCGAGGCTGGGCCGCAAGTACAAAGGCGGCCAGCCCGGTGAGAATGCAGTCCCACGTTGCGATTTTGCTAGTTTTGACCCGGGTGCGGCACGCTGCCCACCGCTGCTGAGGAGCCAGTTCCTAGATGCCCGTTTACAACATCATCCAAGCGGTCAACGACGCCCTAAAACTCGAGATGCGCAAGAACGATCGCATGGTTGTTCTTGGCGAGGATGTCGGCACTTTCGGCGGCGTGTTTCGCGCCACCTCGGGCCTGCAAGAGGAGTTTGGCAAAGAGCGCGTGATGGACACGCCACTGGCTGAGGCTGGAATCATCGGCACCGCCATCGGCATGGCTCTTTACGGCCTGCGCCCCGTCGCTGAAATCCAGTTCTCGGACTTTATTTTTCCGGCCTTTGACCAGATCGTAAATGAGCTGGCCAAGTTCCGTTACCGCTCGGGCGGTGAGTATCCGGTGCCGATGGTGATTCGTACACCGTACGGCGGCGGTATTCGCGGCGGTCACTACCACTCGCAGTCGCCCGAGGCGTACTTTGCGCACACCCCAGGTCTGAAGGTCATCATCCCGTCGAATCCGTACGACGCCAAAGGTCTTTTGACGACGGCGATGCGCGATGAAGACCCGGTCCTGTTTTTGGAGCCAAAGCGCGTCTATCGCGCCTCCAAAGGCGAAGTGCCCGAGGGTGAGTACAGCATCCCGTTTGGCCAGGCCAAGATCGTGCGTGAGGGTCGCGGTGTGACGGTGCTGTGCTATGGCTCGATGGTGCACACGGTGATGGAGGCGGTGGAGAAGTTTGGCGCCGCCGAGTTTGATCCCGAGGTCATCGACCTACGCTCGCTGGTGCCGCTGGATACTGAGACGATGCTGGCGTCGGTGCGCAAGACGGGCCGCGTCGTTATCGTCTACGAAGCACCCAAGACCTGCGGCTTTGGCGCCGAGCTGTCGGCCATCATCGCCGAGAAGGCCCTGCTGCACCTGGAGGCGCCGATCGCGCGCGTCGCCGGTCTGGACACCCCGTTCCCGTACACGCTTGAGCTTGAGTATCTGCCCTCGCCCGAGCGTGTCACCAAAGCAATCGCTGAGACGGCGAGGTTTTAACCATGGCGCTTGAGTTCAGGCTCCCAGATATCGGTGAAGGTGTCGTCGAGGGCGAGATCATCAAGTGGCTGGTAAACGAAGGGGACACCCTGCGTGAAGATCAGCCGATGGTTGAGGTCATGACCGACAAGGCCACCGTCGAGATTCCCTCGCCTAAGGCCGGTCGCGTCGCCAAGCTGATGGTGCCCGCTGGGCAGCTGTGCGCCGTCGGCCAAGTGATGGTGGTGATTGAGACTGCGGGGACTGCGGCGGCTCATGCAGCGCCGTCTGCTGCGGCTGCTGCTCATTCTCCGGCGGCGGCAGTCAGTGCTCCAGCGGCGGCTGTGACTGCGGCGGCTCCAGCAGGCAAAGGTGGCAAGGTCTTGGCGACGCCAGCGACCAGGCAGCTGGCACGTAACCTTGGCATCGATCTTTGCACCGTCGGTGGCACGGGCCCAAATGGGCGTATCACCAAGGAAGATGTGCGTGCGGTCGTCGAGCGTAAGTCAGCACCTGCACCTGTCGCCGCTGCGCCCGCACCTACACCAGTAGCTGCAGCCCTGCCACCACCGCCAGCCTTTGTCGCCAATACCGGCGATGAGCGCATCTCATTTCGCGGCATCCGCAAAAAGATCGCCGACAACATGCTGCGGTCGAAGCAGTCGGCGGCGCACTTTACCTATGTCGAGGAGTGCGATGTCACCGAGCTGGTGGCGCTGCGGGCGCGAGCCAAAAAGCGTGCGTCGGAGCGCGGCATCAAGCTCTCGTTTTTGCCGTTTATCATCAAGGCGGTGGTGTCGGGGCTAAAGAAGTACCCGATCCTAAACGCGACCTTGGATACCCAGCGTGACGAGATCGTCCTGCGCAAAAACTACCACATCGGCATTGCGGCAGCGTCGGAGCAGGGCCTGATTGTACCGGTGCTCAAGAACGCCGATCAGCTGTCGCTGTTTCAGATCGCTGGCAACCTAGACCCGCTGGCCGAGCGGGCGCGTACCGGCAAAGCCAGCCGTGATGAGCTTACCGGGTCGACGTTTACGATCTCGTCGCTGGGCGCGCTGGGTGGGGTGCTGGCCACGCCGATCATCAACTTCCCAGAGGTTGCGATCCTGGGCGTCCACAAGATCCGCGAAGTGCCGGCGGTACGGAATGGTCAGATCGTGGTGCGGTCGGTGATGAACCTGTCGATCTCGCTGGATCACCGCATTGTGGATGGCTACGAGGGCGCGCAGTTTATGCAGCACGTCGTCGGCCTGCTGGAAGACCCCACGCTGATGTTTATGGAGCTGGTGTAGTCGATGCGCATTCCGCGCTCTGCGATGGCGGTGGCACCGGCGGCTGAGCAGCTGGTGCCGTTTCAGATTGTGATGCCCGACGGGCGAGCAGTCGCAGAGCGAGTGGCTGCGCTGGGCCTGCCCGCGGAGAAGCTGCTGCAGCTGTATCGCGGCATGCTCACCATACGCCTCATGGACGAGCGCCTGCTGACCCTGCAGCGGCAAGGTCGCATCAGCTTTTACGGCGAGGCGCGGGGTCAGGAGGCGGCGATTGTGGGAACCGCTGCTGCGCTGCAGACGCAGGACTACATCGTGCCCGCGCTGCGCGAAGCGGGAGCCGCCATCTACCGAGGGCTGCCGCTGACAGCGTATATTTCGCAGCTGTTTGGCAACGCGAACGACCTAGCTAAGGGTCGGCAGATGCCTTGTCATCCGGGCTCACGGGCGTCACGTTATGTAACGATGTCGTCTTGTATCGGGACGCAGCTGCCGCATGCGACCGGAATGGCCATGGCAGCCCGGCTGCGCGGCGATAACATGGTGGTTGTGGGCTACATGGGAGACGGAGCGACCAGCGAAGGCGACTTCCACGTGGCGCTAAACTTTGCCGGGGTGTTTCGCGCGCCGGTGGTGTTCGTCTGTCAGAACAACCAGTGGGCGATCTCGACGCCGGTGGGTGGACAGACGGCTTCCGCCACGATGGCGCAGAAGGCGCTGGCTTACGGCATTCCGGCGCTGCGGGTCGATGGCAACGACGTGCTGGCCTGTTACAGCGCGATGCAAGATGCGGTGGCGCATGCACGGGCGGGTCGGGGGCCGATGTTTGTGGAGGCGCTGACCTATCGCGTCAGTGCGCACTCCTCGTCGGACGATCCGTCGCGCTACCGGGATGAGTCGGTGACCCAGACGTGGCGGCAGGAGCGTGATCCGTTGTCGCGCTTTCAGAAGTTTCTGCTGGCCAGCGGTGTGCTGACGACCGAGGCTGACAAAGCGCTGCAAGAGCACATCGATGCCGAAGTTCGAGCGATCGTGACCACCGAAGAGGCCATGGGGCCGCCGCCGCTGCAGTCGCTGGTCGAGGATGTATTTGCGCAAGTGCCCAAGCTGCTACAAGAACAGCTCGATGAGCTGGCGACGCTGCCTCGGCAGCCGCTGCACGGTCCGGGTCACTGAGGCTGGGCCGGATGGGCCAACCTGCAACGAATGAACAAATGTTTCACGGCGCTGCTGACGAGAGA
>JAGNNG010000249.1 GCA_017990795.1 Deltaproteobacteria bacterium | reverse complement strand
CTTCCAGTCGTCAAACTGAATGGTTTTGATGAAGTGCGATGAAGCATGTGAAGCTGCTTTGCTCTCGGGCTCAGCTTCTATCGAGCTAGACATTCCCGCTTTATATCATGAGCGGTCGAGGAGAATGTGCGAGACCCTTAGACTGCTCCTCGTCGCTTCCGCCTCGGCTCCTCTGCCCGCTGCGCCGAAGCTGCATCCGCGCGCAGCTTCGCAAGCTGACCCAACCCAACAAGCCGATCCGCGCCTGCATGCGGCCCCACTACGCATGCGGCTCTGTAGTTCCCATCCAGAATCTACTCCGCTCCTGCGGCTGCGGCAGGCTTTGGTCCCACTGCTGCAGTCGGAACACCGCTTGCTACTTACGCCAAGTACGCCCCACCCCACGTTGCTTGACCCCGCGCTGCAGGCTTGCTGCAGAGCCTCTAGGGAGTAGATCGATGAGTCCACTTACGTTTGCGGCTCCCGATGTCCTACACACTTTGGTCGCGGCCACAGCAGAGGAGCTGGACAGCGCCGACTTTGGCATCGTCAAGATGGACAGCAGCGGCAAGGTGGTCCTTTACAACACGTTTGAGTCCAAGCTGGCGGGACTGGCGAAAAACAAGGTGATTGGTAGGCGGTTTTTTGCCGATGTCGCCATCTGCGCCAACAACCACCTGGTCGCAGACCGATATGAAGAGGAGGCCGAGCTAGATGTCACCATCGACTACGTATTTGCCTTTGAGATGCGCCGGACGCAGGTACAGCTGCGACTCCTAAAGTCGGCTGACTGCGCGTACCGGTTTCTCCTGGTCAAGAGGAGATAGCCATGTCTACTGAGCAAAACATTTCGGAACGGTACGAAGCGCTGCTGCAGTTTCTGTACATGTGCCCCGTCGGCATTATCCGGCTCACACTGAACGGGAACATCGAGCAGATAAATCCCAAGGCCACGATGCTGCTGATGCAGATCTCGGCCAAGGACGATGCGGCGAATCTTTTTTCTACGCTGTCCCAGTTTGCTCCCGAGTTAAGGAATGTAGTCAGCGCGTTTGCGGAGCCACACGGCACGATTGTCGAGAACTACACAATCGATGTCCGGCAGGGCGTAGCGCGCAAAAATACGCCCCCACTGGTACTAGCGCTGACGCTAATCAAGGTTGACGCGGCGACGCTGATGGCAGTGCTTACCGACATCAGCAAACTGGCCGAGCAAGAGCAGATGATAAGGTCTAAGGAAGCGCGGCTGCGCGCGATCTTTGATGGTGTCCGTGACTACGCCATCTACACGCTGGACCCACAAGGCAACATCGAGACCTGGAACCAGTCCGCGCAGCGAGTGGAAGGTTATCGTCCCGAGGAAGTGCTGGGGCAGCCATTTGGCATGGACTACCCGCTGGATGCGCAGGACCCGGCGCGCAGTGGCTATCAGCTGCGCCTCGCACAGCAGTACGGCTGGTACGAAGACGAGGGCTGGCGCGTACGTCGGGACGGCTCCCGCTTTTGGGCCAACAGCATTGTCTCTGTCCTTGGGCGCAGCGACAGTCAGACAGTAGATGGCTACTCGGTCATTACGCGCGACATCACCGAGCGCAAGCGAACAGAAGACGAGCTGCGACGGCTGGCGAGCACCGACTTTCTAACCGGCGCACTAAACCGTCGGCGCTTTTTTGAAGAGGCGCAGCGTCACGTCATGCGCGCCACTCGCGCCAGTGTTCCGTTTAGCTTGGTCCTGGTCGATGCCGACCACTTTAAGCGCATCAATGATACGTACGGGCATAGCTTTGGGGATGTGGTCTTAAAGGAACTGGTAAACAGCTGCCAAGGGAGCCTGCGCACAGAGGACTTGGTGGCTCGGTATGGCGGTGAAGAGTTTGTGATTCTGCTGCCGGGCGTTACGCAGCAGCGCGCCCTCATCGTGGCCGAGCGCATTCGGGCGGCAGTCGAAAAGAGCATCCTGGTCGTGGATGGGCGGGAAATTCGGTACACCATCAGCCTGGGCGTCGCGCAGTTTGCGGACAGCGTGGAAGAGACACTGCGGCAGGCGGACAGAGCGCTCTATCTGGCCAAAGCGGGCGGCAGAAACTGCGTGGTCGCAAGCTAGTTTTCTCGCAAGCGCGTGCTCTCGCGCAGACATCCCATTAATGAAGAAAGAAGCGGTCTGCAGCGAAAGCTACTGGCTCGCTTGGATTGAGCGCTGTCCGCCAAAAGCAATTCCTCTGTTGCGCGCACAGCCAACGCTTCTGCGCGCGCATGCACTTGATGGACAGCGATTAAGGATAGGCTCCGAATCGGTTCGGATTCGGAAGCCCCATTCGCTGACGGAGGCATCCGGGGTCGGCGAAACCCCACCACAGCCCGCAGCAGCCAAATACCCACCACCGACAAACGATAGATGTGAAGCCCGGCCCAGCAACTTTGGGTGTACAATCATGTAGTCAGCAGCATGTTTGGGTAGTTCGTTCGGGGAGTAGCGCCTGCGCAGCGACCAAGCCACCCCTTCCGGATCCAAAGGAACTCATGCGACAGCAATCGATTGGTCCACACGTGCTGGAGTTTATTGACGAGGACGTCCTTGCTTTCCGCCAGCGGGGGTTAGTGGTCGCCGTGGAAGCCGCCGAGTTGGTGCAGCTCATGCATTTACGCCAGCCGGAGCATCCCGGGACAACCCTGCTGGTGGACTACACCCAGTCCTCATCTGTGGAAGCCGCGGCCCGCAAGCTCATCATCGATGGCGCCAAGCAGCAGCCCTATCCAGTGGTGTTTCTGGGCACCAGCTTCCCGATGCGCGTGCTGATGATGCTGATGCTAAACGCGGCGCGACTGGGCGGCGTCACCTACCCTTTTCACTTTGCCAAGACCGAAGACGAGGCGCAGACCTGGGCACGACGCGAAGCCAGCCTGTGGGCCCAGCGCAGCGCCCCCGCCAGCAAGACCGCCTGACCCCGAGCGCTAGATGGCTCCTCGCCGCTTCCGCCTCGGCTCCTCGGGCCGCCGCGCTGATGCTGCATCCAGCCGGTCATGAACCGCCCCCAGCAGCAGCTTCTTGTGCAACAGCCCCAGCAGCACATCGATGTGCGCGACGCCCTGACCGATGAGGTTTAGCCGCTGCTCCCGCGGCATGTCGCGCAGCGCGGGATTATCAAACTGCTCGACTTCGCGAACGACCAGCGCACGCAGAACTTCGACGTAGCGGTTTAGGTCGGCGATGGCAAAGCCCAGGTGGTCATTAAAGCCCGAGCTGCGCAGGGCACCGACGACCTCGGCGATGCGCGCGTCACGCTCGGCGTACACCACGGCGCCGTCGACCTTGATGGGCGTAAGCAGGCCGCACTTCTCTAGCTCTGCGATGTCGGAGGCGGGCAGGCCGGTGCGCTCGGACAGGCGGACCTGGGGAGTGGGCGGCTGCGCGTGGGTGGGATCGATGACACCATCTAGGCGCTCGCGGGCAAGCAGGCGCAGCTCGATCTCGGTCAGCGTGGCACCCGGTCCCGCCTCGGTCAGCAGCGACGCAATCTCACGCAAAGACAGGCGAAAGCGGTTGCGTAGCTCGCGCACAAGCTCTAGCCGAGTGACAAACGCTGCGTCGTAGCGACCGACGGTGCGGCCCGCCGTGCGCGGACGCGGCAGCAGCTCTTCGCGAATGTAGAACTTAATGGTGGCGATGGGCACGCCGGTACGCTCAGCCACTTCCGAGACGGTCAGCTCGCTAGGCTCGCGGTGCGGGCTGTCGGGTATAAGCGCGCGCGAAGACTTGGCTGCTGCAGGTGTTGGCAACACCGCAAGCTCGCGCACCGGCCTAGACCGGCTTGGCTCACTGGGCTTGGACCGGGACCTGGCTGTTTTTGGCGTTCTAGCCGTGGGACGTGTCATCAAAGTTCCTTGTAGCGAGCCTGCAGGAATGCGCCGGTCTACACCGCCGCGCCGCTGTTACCTTAGTAGTTCCCGGTGGATGACGGCGACGAAAAATCACCCACCGCGCGCGCAGCAAGGACGCGGGGAAGACGGATTGACAACGCACTGCGGCAATTGGATAGTTTAGGTATCTGACTAGATAGTAGTGGTATCTAATTTTCAGCGAAACGCTCCGCTTGCGCAGCCGCAAGCCCCTTCGCTGAACCAACAGCAAGTCCACAAGAGTACGTCTACGGACCCGCTTTGGAACTGATGCCGCAAGCCGCCGGTGCTCTCAGCGCGCCGGCAGACCACGGAAGGAACCAGCACCATGGCCCACAAGCAGAACCAATACCTGGCAGACGTCCGCGACATCAACTTCGTCCTTTTTGAGCAGTT
>JAGNNG010000248.1 GCA_017990795.1 Deltaproteobacteria bacterium | reverse complement strand
GCGTGCAGCTTTATTCAGGCGGGGCCGAGGCGGTCGAGAGCGCTCTGCGCCTGGCGCGCGCTTACACCAAGCGCCACGAGGTGCTGGCCTTTTGGGGCGGCTTTCACGGCAAGACCGGCGGCGTCATCGGGCTTATGGGCAGCGCGTTTAAGCAGGGCCTGGGCCCCGTCACGCCGGGTCAGCACCTGGCTCCGTACGCCGACTGCAGTCGCTGCCCATTTCTACTAAAGCCCGACAGCTGCGGCCTGTACTGCGTCGAGTTTTTGCGCAGCTTCATCAGCCACAACACCAGCGGCAGCCTCGCCGCCATCTTGGTCGAGCCGATTCAGGGCACCGCAGGCAATATCATTCCGCCGCCGGGCTGGCTGACCGCCGTGCAAAAGGTCGCCAAAGAGCTGGGGGCGCTGCTGATTGTCGACGAGATGATCACCGGCTGGGGGCGCACCGGGCAGCTGTGGGCCAGCGCAGGAGCGGGCCTTGCCCCCGATATCGTGACCTTTGGCAAAGGCGTAGCGGCAGGCTTTCCCGTCAGTGGACTTCTGGCCACGCAGCAGCTGATGCAAGCAGAGCCATGGTGCCTGCCGTCGTTTTCCTCGTCCTCTTTTGGCGGCAATCCGCTGGCCGCTGCTGCTGCTGATGCCGTCACCCGCACCATCGTGGCCGAGCAGCTTCCGGAAAATGCAAAGCGCGTGGGTGCTCAGCTCTTGCAGGGCCTGCAGCAGCTGCAACAGCGTCACGAAGTGCTGGGTGAAGTGCGGGGGCGCGGACTGCTTCTAGGCGTTGACCTGGTCGCTGATAGAAAAACACTGGCCCCGCTCGACCGAGCCTCGTGCGAGCAGCTGTTCTTCGCCTGCCTGCGCCGAGGTCTTTTGACCATGAGCTATGCGCCGCGCCTGCGCATCAATCCGCCCTTGGTCCTAACCAGCGAGCAGGCCGCCGAAGGTCTGGAGATCCTGGACGAGGCGCTGACAGAGCTTGCACGGAATCGCTCAGGCCGTGCCGTGACTGCTAGCTGAGCGTCCGAATACGTTGCCGCGTGGTCCCGCGTCGTTACAGCGTGCTCGCTAAATAGGCCGCGCCAAACAGGCCGATGTCGGGATTTTTCACGATGTAAACCGGCAGCTGCTGGCACAGCGCTGAAAAGCGACCTTTGCGCACGAAGTTTTGCATGAACACGCCGTCGGTCATCTTCGGCAGGATCTTGGCGGCAATGCCCCCGGCCAGATACACCCCACCCGTGGCTAGGCTCTTGAGTGCCAGGTTAGAAGCCTCGGCGCCGTACAGCATCACGAACCGCTGCAGCGCCAGACTACACAGCGCATCCGTATCGGCCAGCGCCTGCTGCGAGATCACCGCTGCGCCGCTGCCGCCCGCTGCCGCGATGGCCGCCGTGACCGCCGGATTTTCTTGCGTGGGCTCCTGGCTACAAAAAAACTCGTACAGCATGACCAGACCCGCGCCGCACAGCACCCGCTCGACGCTGACGTGATCGGGGTGGCGCTTTAGCAAGAAGCGCAGCAGCGCCAGCTCGACTTCATCGCGGGGAGCAAAGTCGGAGTGTCCACCTTCAGTCGGTAGGATCACAGCTGGCTGGACACTACGCGCAATCAGCGCCTGCCCCATGCCGGTGCCTGCCCCCAAGACCGCCACCGTGCCGTGCGGGCTCGCCTGCGCGCTTGGGTTTAGCGCGACCAGATCAAAGATCGCTGTATTGGCGCCGGGGGCTGCTGCTTGCGCAATCGCCAGCGCCACGGCGTAAAAGTCATTGCACAGCCGCACCCGCGACAGACCGGCTCGCTGCGCCAGGGTCTGCGTATCGATGTGGTAGTGCAGGTTGGTGATGTGCGCGCGCTGATGGGACGGCTCTGCTGCGCTGCCGCTTGTGGGGATTTCGGTGACGGGTCCGGCGACGCCAAATGCGGCTTTGCTGGGTCTGTCCCAGCCCTGGACTTCTGGGGACGCCAAAAAGGCCGCTACCATCTCATCCAGGCTGGCAAACGCCTGACTCGACAGTCGCTGGGAATACAGCAGCGTGCCGTCGTTCTGACACAGCGCCAGCAGCGTCTTCGTTCCGCCCAAGTCACCAGCGAGCAGCGTCATGCAGGACCCCCAATCAGAATCACTCGTTGCAGCGTTTTCACGACCCGCGCGGGCACAGCGCCCCGCAAAACCATGCGCTTACAGCGGCGGGTTTCCTAGCGCGCGTGCGGCACGTCGGTCTAGCAGCCAAACCAGCTCCCCCGAGTGCGGTGCGATGGCCCGGATCGGAATCTCTGAGACGCGCGCATCGCTTTCTAGCGCGGCAGAGACAGCGGCGACTTTGTCTTCCCCCGCAACCAGCACCAGCACATGCCGCGATCGATTGAGCAGGTACGGAGTCATGGTCACCCGCGCTGCAGGCGGCTTGGGGGAGTCAGTGATGGCCGCTACTAGGCGCTCGGTGGTATAGGCGGCCAGTGACGGCTCGGGGCGACGCGCTTTGAGGGGTCCCGTCTCGGGATCATCGAGCAGAAAGTCATTGTCGATGCCCGCAAGCAGTCGCGAGCCCGGAAAGATCGACGCTGTATGTCCGTCCGGTCCCATTCCCAGCAGCGCGACATCGAGCCGCGGGTCTTCCGGGTCGATGCTCGCCAGCACGCCGCGCAGCGACTGCTCGTAGCCCGATGCGGCTTCTTCGCCGGGCAGCTGCGTCGCCACCTGGTGGACATTGGCTGCCGGAATCGGCACTTGGGAAAGCAGCGTCTCCTTGGCCATCAGGTAGTTCGAGTCGGCGCTCTCTGCCGGCACCATGCGCTCGTCGCTAAAGAAGATGTCGATGCGCTGCCAGTCGATGCCGTCCGTTTGGGCCAAGCACTTATACAGGCGGCGGGGCGTGGTGCCACCAGCGAGAGCCAAGACAAAGCGCCCACGTGCCGCAATACATCTCCTGGCTAGCTCGCCGATTCGGCGCGCACCCTCTCGGGCGATCGCATCCGCGTCTTCACCAATCCATATTTCCGGGGCGTGTCCGCTCAACTTGCCTACCTCGCCTACCTTGACGATCCCTGATGACTGTTGCCTGCGCCCAAGTGCTTTGCCTCGCTTGCGCGACAAAGCCGAGCACCCAGCCGAAGCGCTTCATACATCAACGGGTCGCGTCCGCCAACTCCCATCGCAGCAATCACCAGCTCGGCGTCTTTGCGACCCTGCACGGGCTGCATGCGCGGCGGAAACTGCGGGCTATGCAGCTCGACGCACAGCGTACCCAGCGCGCTTTGGCCCTTGGCGACAAAGGTCTGCTCCCCAGAGCGTAGTGTGACACAGGCAATCCCCACGGGAGTCGGGTGCGGGGCAGTCTCGCGCAGCTGCAACTGCACCTGCCGTTTGGCACTGCCGCGCGGCTGCACCAAGCTGGAGCTTAGCGTGTAGGTCACGATGCGCTGGCCGTCCGCCGTGGTTGTCGTCTCAGCAGCGGTTGCTACTGCGCCACTCTCGGCGATGCTTAGCCGCAGCCGACCCATCAGCCAGCCCGCCGTAAGCAGGGCAGCAGGTTCGGCACCGGGGACGTACTCAATGATGATTTGGTCGAGTTGGCGCAGCGCGGTGCTGGCCTGGGGCGTGTCAAACAAGGACGCCAGCAGCGTGCGCCAGGGCCACAGTCGCAGCCAGCCCAGGTCGGTGATCTCAACCGAGGCTGACTTACCCGCTTCGACCTCGGGAAACAGGCGCGCCAGCACGGTATGAACGCGCAGCAGTCCAAGTCCCGTATCGAGCTTGCCGCTGTCGAAGATAAAGCGGTCCACCTCGCGCGCTAGGCTGGGCAGCCAGTGATTGTCTGCCGCAGGGTTTCGTACCATTAGCGCGGTGGGCACATCTCCCAGCAGCAGGCCGCGCACCAGGCCCGGCAGCCTTTGGCCGTGCAGTCGCGAGGCCTCCAGCGTGATCTCTTCGGCGACCACTTCGCGGCGACCGCCACTGGCCCGCCGGTAGTTGGCTTCGACGTAGGCCCGCAGTGGCGCTCCATCATCGCCGACCACACTGCCCGCATCGCTCGTCGTGCCGCTGTGGTTGTCCCAGGTCTCGTGCAGCGACAAGATGCGCGCCGGAACTGTCTCTGACACTTCGTCCAGCAGCTGCTTGGTGCGCCGATATTCTTCTTCCCCGTCCGAGTGAACGATGAAGTTCCACAGACAGGCGCGCGCCACGGCAAACCTTGCGCCACTCTCACGGGCTCGCTCGGTGGCTTTGCGCCACAGCGCCATCAGCTCCGCCTCGATGCGATCCGGCTCAACCGAGA
>JAGNNG010000247.1 GCA_017990795.1 Deltaproteobacteria bacterium | reverse complement strand
CGGCTTCCTCCCGCCGCCGCCGGAGCACCGTCGGAAACGTCGCCACGGCTTCAGAGTCCATGGGTCGCTTACCAGCCAGCGCATCGTGCAGCTTGGTTGCCGTATTTAAAAGCTCGCGCCAGTCCGCACTGTCACCACGATCGGACTTTGCCAGATAGCGCAGGCGCTGCATCGCAGAGGACAGAAGCATCTGTGTCTGCGCGATTGTGTCTATATGTGTACTTTCTGCAGGCGGGGTCTCTGCCGATAGGAGGGTCGGAAAGAGACTATCGGAAGGTAGAAAATCGTCGCTGGATGGCTGTGACATGGGAAGGCTCTCTGGGCTGTTGGTACACGCACTGCGACGGTGTTCAGCTGGGCTATTTCTGTGTCGATACGTGACCAATGATTGCCTTTGTTGTTAATCGAACCGAGCAGCAAGCTCCTAACTTGTCAGCGCGCTGAAAGGAATACGCAGTCATCACCTAGCACGGACCCGGCACAGTTCCTAGCACAGTATTTTCAAGCAAACTCAACTTTCAGCGACGGGAACTTGTCGGCCTG
The DNA here is from genome assembly GCA_017990795.1 of Deltaproteobacteria bacterium. Lineage (GTDB taxonomy): Bacteria > Myxococcota_A > Polyangia > Palsa-1104 > JAEUJZ01 > JAGNNG01. The sequence goes on along the minus strand of JAGNNG010000247.1, from coordinate 3,733 downwards.
CAGGGCCTCTCATGCACAAGTAAAGGAGTGCTATGTACAATCCAGATTCCGCATCCGTATCGGCAACTGCAGTACCAGTTAAAAGCAGCTCCACCCGCAAGCCAGCCGCTGCGGTTCCTCGACTTGTAGAGGCAGCAGCCACGGTAGGAAGTACTCGCGAGCGCAGTGCCAGCACTACCGCTACAGAGTCTCCTATGGCGACTCCCGATGCGACTCCTAATACTTTTGGGAAGTCATCAAAACCCAAACTTCATCGGGGCTTTGCCATGCTGTCTGCAGAGCGGCGTCAAGAGATTGCACGCGCAGGTGGCACCGCAGCCCATGCCTGTGGCCGCGCCCACAAGTACACCGCCGAGCAGGCCAGCGCCGCCGGTCGCAAGGGCGGCGCCACCGTCAGCTTAAATCGCGAGCACATGTCTGCCATCGGTCGCAAAGGCGGCCTCGCCCGCAGCCAGCGCGCATCGGAAAAGCACGCCCCTAAGTAACTAGGTAGGGAGTGCTGCAGCCAGCCGAGCCGCAGCACTCCCTAACCGATTCCCTCTTGGGAATGCAACGGGTCCGGAAGTAAGTTATCCCCAAAATCCTACTGTTGCAGGAATGCAACAGTGCGTGGTGATTGTTGGGGAATGCCTTTGTGAAGAGGAACGCCACGCCAGCTATTCTGGGAGCCAGAGCAGTACTACGCCCTGCGACATCCGATTCCGCTGCCTACTTTGCGCTGACCGCTGCGTCTAGTGCCTTGCGCACACGCTCCATGGCCATTGCCATGAAGGTCCCGTTGAGTATGGTCAGGGTTCCCGCTTTATCTAGCGTCGGCTCCGGAAGGTTGTCGCTATCCCCAGGATTGGCCTTTACCTTCACAACCTTAATCGTGGCGAACTCCTTTTTGGAATCTGCATCGCTGCAGTACTTCGCTGCAAACTTGCCGAAGTCATCGACCAACAGCAGCAAAGGAGCCACTGCATCCGCCTTTAGGAACGAAGCCTTTTCAATCTCAAACTTGATCCCGACTCCACATGACGTCTTCACTTGAGCAACAGTAGCAGCGACGTGCTCATCGAGCTTCACTTGCGTCATCCGATCGCGAACTTCCTTGCTTGGTGCAGCTCCTACAGCAACAGGCAGACTCAAAGCAGCGATCAAAATCCATGTAAATTTTCCGCGCATCTTTACTCTCTCCCTAACCTGAGTTTGTGAATACCGCTGGAGCAGTAGCACTTAGTACCAAGACTGGCTCCTGACCAGCTACGTGTGAGGCCGCTGCATCACTGCGAACCGCTACTCTGTACGCAGCTTCTTCATGTCGCGACGCAGCGCGCTTAGCGCATCACTTAGGCCCTGATCACGACGGCCCAAGGCGATGTCACTAAGGATGGTCTGCCAGCGATCCTCCAGCCGCGAGCCGAAGTTCTTTTTAAACTCCAGGTACTCCGCTTTGACGGCTTGGAACTGGCGGTCCACTTCTAGGCGCTTCTGCGCGGCGGCTTCTGCCGGGTCCACCTGCGGCTTGCTAGTCACCGTGCGAGCACCAGACTTACGCCCCCCAGGATGCGCGCTTAGCACCGGCTTTGTGACCGGCTTGGGCTCGACCTCGACCGGAGGTGGCGATGGCGGCGGCAGCGTCGGCGGCGGCAGCGCTTCCACGACCGGCTTGGGCGGCACCACCGGAGGCGTCGGGCTCACCACCGGGGGCTTTGCGGTGGGGCTCTGCAGCAGATAGTAGCCGCCACCGCCGAAAAGCAGGCCCAAGGCCCCCAGACCCAAAAGAATGGGCAGGCGACGACGGTTTGCCCGCTCCGGCGTCAGCTGCGTCTGCGAGCGCGGCGCGCCGGGATTAGGCAGCGGCAGCGGTGGCGTGGCGGCAGGCCCAAGGACGCGTGGACTTGCGACCGTCTGCGACTCCTCGGGCGAGGTCGGGCTGACGGTGGTGGCATCGGCCGCTTCAATCTCGCCGTTGGCCAGCGCGCGTGCAAACGTCACCGTGTGTCCGACTGCACCGACGATCTCCTCCTTTAGCGCGGAGGTATCGACGGCGCGCATCTGCGCCAGCTCATCCTGCTCGCGCTGCCGCTCACCGACAAACAGCTCGTCGATCTTGGCCGCCAGCGAATCCGAGGACAGCGTCGGCGAGATCTGCGCCAGCTTGGCCTGCAGCGCGTCGCGAAACTCCTCGGCGTTTTGGTAGCGATTCTCGGCCCGCGTCGCCAGCGCTTTGCTGACGATGGCATCAATGTCGGCATCAATGCGCCCATCGCGCGCCGACGGCAACAGGAACTGCCCCTGACACACTTCGCGCGCCATCTGGCGATAGTCGGTGCCTTCGGGAAACTGATACAGGCGCTCGCCGGTCAAGAGCTCGTACAGGACCACGCCCGCGGCGTAGATGTCGGTGCGCCGGTCGATAAGGCCGCCGCGTAGCAGCTGCTCGGGCGCCATGTAGCCGAACTTGCCAAAGCCGATGTTCGGGTTGCTGTCGGCGGTGCGCAAGGCGCTGCGAGCGATGCCGAAGTCGATGACCTTCACCTCGCCCTCAAAGCTAAGCATGATGTTGGGCGGCGAGATGTCGCAGTGTACCAGCGCCAGCGCCTGACCTTTGGGTCCGGTGCGACGGTGCGCATAGGCCAGCCCGGCGGCAACATCGCGAGCAATCAGCAGGCACAGATCCACCGGCAGCTTGACCTGCAGCTCGCGGCAGCGACGCATCAGCCGCCGCAGGTCGCGACCTTCGATGTACTCGATGGCTAAGAAGTACTCGCCGTCGACGCGCCCGACCTCAAAGACCTGGGCGATGTTGACGTGGTTTAGCTTGATGGCGACCTGCGCCTCGTCGACAAAGCGGACGATGAAGTCATCATTTTCCGCCAGCTGCGGCAGGATTTTTTTGATGATGACAAACTTCTCAAAGCCAACGATCTCGCCGATCTTGGCCAGGAAAATTTCGCCCATCCCGCCGCGCGACAAGCGACGCAGCAGCACAAACCGCCCAAACGCTGCCGGGAACTCAGCAGAGCCGGATTTTTCGGGTCGGTCGGTAGGCCGCAGCGGAGACATGAGGGAGCCCATGTTACGAGCCGAGAGCCCTCGCTGTAAATGGGCTGCCCAATGCCACCACCCCACCTGAGCCCCCCGTCACGCCCGATGGTGTTTGCCAGATCGCTTTGCTACAGTCGCAGTATGAAGTTCACCTTCCGTCTGGCAAGTGGGGCTGCGCAGCGCTCGGTCGGGGTCAGGAGTCAGCATCGCGGGGCAGCTCGGACCGCGCGGGTTGCCGCTTCTGTATCGGCCTTCGGCCTGGGGCTCTGCGCGAGTCTGCTCCTTGGCTGTAGCTCGACTCCTGAGCCGGGTGGAGTGCGGTTTGTGGTCCGCGCTGCGCCGCCGCCAGATGATGTGCTGCTGTCGCCACTGCGCGATGCCCGCGTCACCGCCATCGAGCTGCGCGACGCCCGCGCCGAGGACCTGCTGGCGCGCAGTCGCTTTGATCCGCAGCTGCCCGACTCGATGCAGATGACCGCGGCGCTTAGCGGCTTGGACCTGGGCCAGGTCGCGGTGTCTGGCAAGCGCGACCTGCGACTTTTGACCTTGGGCGCGGCGGGTCAGCAGGTGCTGGGCGTGGCGCTGTCGCGCGAAGCGGAGTGGCAGTACGGAGCGGCCACCGACATCTTTTTTGAGCTGCGCCGTCCGCTGTTCTTTTTTGGCGGCAGTCAGAAGCTGGTCGCCCCAGTCACGCCGCCCG
>JAGNNG010000246.1 GCA_017990795.1 Deltaproteobacteria bacterium | reverse complement strand
CGGGCGCCGCGATGGCCCGACTCGGCGAGACGGCGGATGTGCGCGCGATCGGCGCTGACGATGGCAATCTCGGTGCTGGAGAAGAAGGCCTCCAGGATCAGACACAGCCCTGCAATCAGGAATGAGAGCAGCATGACTAGATGCCCTCCGTCGGCATGCTGCCAGAGTCAGGAGGCACCGGCATGTTGCCCAGCGAGCTGCTCGCGTGCGTATCGGCCAGGTCGCCAAACAGCGACTGCAGCAGGTCCTCCATCGTCAGCAGTCCTGCTAGGCGACCGTACTCGTCGACGACCATGGCGATGTGGGTCTTGCGGCGCTGAAACTCGCGAAACACGCGCTCGCACTTGGCGCGCTGAGGGACAAACAGCGGTGGGTGCAACAGGTCGGCAAGCGGCCTGCCTTCCAAGTCGCCGTAGCTATAGCCGACCAGATCCTTCGCATACAGGATGCCGACCACGTTGTCGCGGCGACCTCGATAGATCGGCACCCGCGAGTAACGCTGACGCGACACCGCTTCAACAATGCGCAGCAGCGGCATCTCTTGCGGCAGGGCGAACACTTCTTTTGCGGGCGTCATCAAGCGACCCACGGTCAAGTCGCCAAAGTCGAGGATGTTGTGGATGAGCTTCCGCTCGCTGCCCTTGATTTCCCCCTCGGCGCTACCGATATCGACGAGTGTGCGGAATTCCTTTTCGCTGAGGACCGGCGCCGCTTCGGTATGACGGGCTTTTTTGCCCAGCACGATCAGCAACACCAAGTCGGCAATCAGGCTAATGAGTACGCGCGGAATCCACAGCACCCACGTCAGTAGCACCGTCGGTCGCGAGACGATGCGGGCCCAGCGCTCGGCCAGCTTGATGCCGATCGTTTTGGGAATCAGCTCGCCGAAAGTGACCAGCAGCGGCACCGTCAGCATCGTTGCAAACAGCGCGATCGCAGTATCTCGTGAAGCGATCAGTGCCTGATTTAGTCGCTGCGGCAGCTGCATGTACAGCTGGGTTGCGACCTCGGTCATCAGCTCGGACAGCAGGATGTTGGTGAGCTCGTTTCCCAGGATGATGGTCGTGATCAGCCGTCGCGGATTGCTCAGCAGCCACAGGATGCGTGCGCTCGCAGGATCGGTCTCTGCTGTCTGGCGCAGAGCTTCGCGCTTGGGCCGTGACAAGGACAGCAGCGCCGTCTCGGTCCCCGAAAAAAAGCCAGCCGCCACAAACAGCGGCAACAGGAGCAGCACATGCCCCAACAGTCCCGACATGCTGCTCAGGGGCTCAGCTGCGGTCAGTGGAGCGATCTCGGGCGTCATGATGTTGGCTTAGCGCTTTTCAAGGGATGGGCGGCAGGTGTGCAGTCGTACGAGGGCTGGCTGCCGGCAGGGTCAGATGAAAGATCGCGCCGCCGCCGGGTCGATTCTCAATCCAGACTTTACCGCCGTGTGCGTCGACGTACTTGCGCACAATCGAGAGCCCGAGTCCAGAGCCCTCATACTCACGCGTGGCAGAGTTATCGACTTGGTAAAAGGTGTCAAACACCTTGTCGTGCAGGTGCGTGGGGATGCCGATGCCGCTGTCAGCGACCGATAGCAACACCCACATCGACTTATCGGCCTGCACCAAGTTGGCGGCAGTGACCGTGACAGACCCATCTTGAGGTGTGAACTTGATGGCATTGCTGCACAGGTTGACCAGCACCTGCCGCAGCTTGTCGCGGTCGACTTCTACGGCCAAAAGCTCAGGCGGCAGCTTGGTGGTTAGCTGTAGCCGCTTGCGGCTCGACTGGGGGGCCATGCTTTGCAAGACATCGTTTAGCAGCACCGGCAGCTGCAGCACCGTGCGCTGAAGCTGCACTCCAGCAGCCTCGATACGCGAGACATCCAGCAGCTTGCTGATCAGCCCAAGCAGCTGCTCGCCTTTGTCCATGACCGTCTGCAGATACTCGCGCTGCTCGGGATTGAGCGGCCCCGCCAGTCCTTCCATCAGCATCTCGGAATAACCAAGCACCGACGTCAGCGGCGTACGCAGCTCGTGCGAGACGGTGGAGAGGAAGCTGGCCTTTACCCGGTCTGCATCGCGCATCTGCACGATGGCTTGCTCCAGGCGCTGACTCTTGTTTTGCAGCTCGCAGTATGCTTCCTCGACGCAGGCTAGATGGACGCGGGTGGTTAGGACGCGCCGTAGGCCGCCGGTGAGCAGTGTCTCCGCCAGGCGAATAAAATAGTGGGCTGTGCGCAGTCCCAGTGCCCGACTGGCGCCGCTACTTGGCAGCCTACAGACGATAAGACACAGCTGCTCACCATCGTGAAAAACCGCTGAACACAGATAGTCGCAGCTTGCAGCGGTTACAAACCAGGGGCTCTGTCCGGGCGCTGCCGTCAGCACTTCCTTGGGCGTGTCCGGGCCTACCACCGTCTCACCTTGCGCATCCAGCAGCGAGAGCGCACAGCCCAGGTCGGAGGCGGCGCGCAGCAGCAGCAGCTCTTCCTCGGTTAGCAGGCTAAGTACCGGGATCCGGGCATCCAGGCTAGACAGCGGATGTGAGTGACCGTCGTTCATGACCGGCCTGCGCTTCCCCGCGGGACGATGCTGGTTGCTGGCTCTGAGCGAGGGGGGAGTGCGCAGCGTACCCCTGCGATGTCGGACTCAGCGATCGCATGGGCGATATGGCTGGCCTGCAGGGCCGCCCCGAGCTCGTGCAGCAGCCAGGGCAGGTCGAGGTTGCTCGCAGCTACGTCCTCGTGCTCATGCAGCAGCGTCGGCCACACCACTGCAACCAGCCGCAGCAGCGTCTCCACCACGCCGACCCCAGTGCGAGCGATGGCAGGCACCAGCTCGACATCCGCCCGATTGCCACGTAAGCGCCCTGCCAGCAGTGAGTCGGTTCGCTGCTCCGCCGCATCTCGCTTGTTTAGCTGCATCACCATCGGCAGCGTATCTGGGGCCAGACCGTTGTCGCGCAGGTTTGTGCGTAGCGCGATCAGCGCCTGCTCGTTTTCTTCCAGCGGGCGCTCGCTATCGGCGACAAACACCACGCCATCGGCTCCGCGCAGCAGCAGACGTCGTGTGTGGTTGTGCATCAGCTGCCCCGGACCTGCCAGCAGCCGCAGGATCAGCTTCACCGGACGCATCTGCGCAGCCTGTGCATCCGGCGCGCGCAAGCTAGAGGAGGGCTGAAGTGTCAGCACAATCGGCAGCAGGTCAAAAAACAGTGTCGGCTGGTGATCTTCTGCTACCCGGTCACTGTCGTAGGGTGAGACGGAACCAGCGAGTCTTGTTGTTCGCTCGGGCCCAGCCTGCAAGTCCGCCATGTGGGGGCTTTCGACGAACGGACTACACTTCGGGTCGATTGGCAGCATCTTACTGCGATGCCGATCGAGCAAGCGACCATGCAGCTTTAGCAGGTTCGTGGTCTTGCCCGCGCCAAACGGTCCGCAATAGACCAGCTTGATGGTGATGCTATGCGGATCGCTGTCGACCTGGGGCATGGGTTCCTAATGAAGAACAAGTATGTTGTTGGAGCGGCTCTGAAACCAGCGCCACTCGCATCAACTCCTCCATATCACTAACCAATACTAGCTTGAGCGCGCGCCGCAAGGGACGTGGCAATAGCGAAACTTCGCGCTCGCTGTCTTTTGGTAGCAGCACGGTATGCACTCCGGCGCGCTGGGCCGCCAGCAGCTTTTCCCGCAGACCACCCACGGGCAGCACCCGTCCGCGCAGGGTTAGCTCGCCGGTCATGGCGACCCCGGGCTGCAGCGGACGGTGCGACAGCAAAGAAATCAGCGCCGCCGCGATCGTGACCCCTGCCGAGGGGCCGTCCTTGGGGATTGCTCCGGCGGGGACGTGGATGTGTAGCTCTTCATGGCTGACAAACGGGTCGGGGTAGCCTTGCTGCTGCGCCCAGCAGCGTGCGAAGGACAACGCGGTCTGGGCCGACTCGCGCATGACCTCGCCCAGCTGACCAGTAAGTCGTAGGCCACCCAGGCCGGGCATGCGCTGGGTCTCAACCGTCAGCACTTCGCCGCCCGTTGGCGTCCACGCCAGTCCGACCGCGGTCCCAATCAGCGGCGGCGCCGTCACTGCTTCCGTCGAGAGTCGCTGTGTCGTCGGTGGCCCAAGCATGCTGGCAATCCGCTGCGGCGTCACCACCAGCCGCTGACAAGAGGTTGGCAGCACGGGCCCCACGCCCTGCAGTCCCTGCGTGCTGCGGTGCTGTGCCACCAGTGGGTCATGACCAGCGCCGCTGTCTTCGCTCAGGCTCCGCTGCTGGGGTCGCAGCGAGGACTCT
>JAGNNG010000245.1 GCA_017990795.1 Deltaproteobacteria bacterium | reverse complement strand
GCGGCGTTTGCCGCCAAGACGGCGCTTTGCAAAGAGCTGCAAGCGGCGCTGGGCCTGGATGCGGTGCCGACGTTTGCGGCGGACGGCAAAGTGCTGGCGGTCAAGGGCAAGACGGCGCTGCCGCCGATGACGCTCAAGCAGGCGGCCAGCAAGCTGCGCAAAGATCAAGTGATAGGTGTCGCAGAGCGGCAAGCGGACTACAGCGGCTTTATGGCCGGAGGCAAGGGCCGGGGCGTGGGCTATGGGCAGCTTGGCGGCGTGCAGTTTGCCGAGGTCGAGGTCGATACGCTGACCGGAGTGGTGCGCGTGCTGCGCGTGGTCGCGGCGCAAGACTGCGGACGCCCAATCAATCCGCTGCTGGTCGAGAGCCAAGTCCACGGCGGCGTGATTCAAGGCGTCTCGTACGCGCTGTTTGAGGAAAGGCGCATCGACCGCCGCACCGGCAAGCTGCTTAACGGCAACCTGGAGCAGTACAAGATCGCGGGCGCGCTAGATGTGCCCAAGATCGATGTCGTGCTGCTAGAGGACTTGCGCGGGCGGTCCTCAACGGATGCCAGCGGCATTGGTGAGCCAGCGACGGTGCCTACAGCAGCAGCGATTGCCAACGCTATCTACAACGCCATCGGTGTGCGGGTGCGCGAGCTGCCGATTACACCAGCGCGGGTGCTGGCAGCACTTGCGGCAGCGGGGAAAAAATGAACGCATTTACCTGGATTGAAGCCAAGACCGCAGAGCAAGCAGTGGCAGAGCTGTCGAGCGAGCGCGGGGGTCCGGCGCTGCTAAAAGCGGGCGGCGTGGATGTACTCGACCGATTGAAGGAAGGGCTGGAGACACCGGAGCGGCTGGTCAATATCTCGCGGCTGGGCGCAGGCATGCGCGAGATCTTGGTGACGGATGCCAAGTCCGTACCGCCGCTGGTAACCAAGCTCTTGCCGTCGGACAAGCCCGGTGGAGAGCCGACGCCGCGCGACTGCTTGAAGGTAGGCGCGCTGGCAACGCTGGCGCAGGTGGCTAGTCATCCACAGATCACGCAGCTACTGCCCGCGCTGTCGGCGGCGGCCAGTGGCGCAGCGACTCCGCAGGTGCGGCAGCTAGCGACGGTGGGCGGGAACCTGATGCAAAGGCCGCGCTGCTGGTACTTTCGCTCGGCAGAGTATCAGTGCCTCAAAAAAGGCGGCGGCGAGTGCTTTGCGCGCGAAGGCGAGAACGACTTTCACTCGATCTTTGACAACCGCGTGTGCTCGGCGGTGCATCCGTCGGCGCTGGCGACGGCGCTGTGGGCGCTGGATGCGGTGGTGCTGATCACCGGGCCGCAGGGCGAGCGGTCGGCGCGGCTGTCAGCGCTGCTGGTGTCGGCCAGTCAGCCCGGCGGCGATGTGCGACGCGAGAACAAGCTGGCCCCGGACGAAATCATTACGGCGCTGTATGTGCCGATGCCCAAAGCGAACGTGCGCAACGTGTACTTAAAGCTCAAGCAAAAGCAGAGCTTTGACTGGCCGCTGGTGGAAGTGGCGGTGGCGGTGCGGATGTCGCAGAAGCCGGGCGCTCTGTTTGAAGCGGCGCGGGTGGTGCTGGGCTCGGTGGCTCCGACGCCGTGGCGCGCCAAAGCGGCGGAAGCGGCGCTGCTGAAGCTACAAACTGGCGAGGTCGCAGCCCTGCAGACCGTTGGACAGGCAGCGGTCGAGGGCGCTACACCGATGCAGAAAAATGGTTACAAGGTGGCGATTGCGCAGGCGCTGGTGCAGCGGGCCGTGGCAGAGCTACTGGCGAATCGAGGTCATTGAGTTCGCCATCGAGGTCTTCGACCTAGTCGATCGAGGTCATTGAGTTCGCCATCGAGGTCCTCGACCTAGTCGATCGAGGTCATTGAGTTCGCCATCGAGGTCCTCGACCTAGTCGATCGAGGTCTTCGACCTAGTCGATCGAGGTCTTCGACCTAGTCGATCGAGGTCTTCGACCTAGTCGATCGAGGTCTTCGACCTAGTCGATCGAGGTCATTGAGTTCGCCATCGAGGTCTTCGACCTAGTCGATCGAGGTCAGCGAGTAGCCCACAGCGCCACTAGCGCCAGCAGCGCTGGCATCGCCTGGATAAAGACGATCCGCGAAGACACCGTGGCACCGCCGTACAGGCCCGCCACGACCACCGAAGCCAAAAAGAACGTGCGCACCGGCAGCGACATATCCTTCAGCGGATAAATCAGCGAGAACAGCAGGCCCGCAGCCAGGATGCCGTTGTAAAGGCCCTGGTTGGCGGCCAGCACGGCGGAGTCTTTGGCGTGCTCGGCGGTGTGGTTAAAGGTCTTTAGGCCCAGCGGACGCTGCCACAAAAACATCTCTAGGATCATGAAGTAGATGTGCTCCAAGGCCACCAGGACGATGAGTGCAGAGGGAAGCAGCTTGCCGATGGACATCTAGAGCTCCTTAAGAGGCTGGGTCGGGCGCGTTTGGCTGAGCATTCAGGACCGCCCTACAAGCGCAGCCTGAGCAGCTGGTGTGGGGGACTGGGGCATTATATCGGGCAGACGCGCAGCCAGGAATGCCCAACCAGGCACGCGGGCAAAATCCGAGAGCAACGCCGGGCGGATCCGCGACCGTCCACACTCATCACGAAAGCAGCAGACACGATGGCAGACCTCATCATCCGCGCCTTTCAGCCTGGGGATGCGCCCGCGCTGTGGGCGGTATTTTTTGAGTCGGTGCGACAGGTTGCCGCGCGCGACTACTCACCGGAGCAAGTGGCAGCCTGGGCGCCAGAGCAGCCCGACCTTACGCAGTGGGCGCAGCGACTACAGCGACTGGCCCCCTTTGTTGCCGAGCGCGCCGGAGCACTGGTGGGCTACGCCGATGTGCAAGCAGACGGCTACATCGATCACTTCTTCGTTGCTGCCAGCGCTGGTCGGCAAGGCGTCGGCAGCGCGCTGATGCAGCAGATTCATGACACCGCAGCGCAGCGCCAGACACCGCTGTTGTATGCCCAGGTCAGCCTGACGGCGCGCCCGTTTTTTGAGAAGTGGGGGTTTGTGGTGCTGACGAGGCAGACAGTGTGGGCGCGCGGGGTTGCGATGGACAACCTGCGCATGCACAAGCCTTTGACCAAGTAGCACCAGCGCGCGCTAAGCCACCGCCCGTGAGCAACGACTTGACGTAACATAGACGGCAATGACCAGTCCGCAGGCACAGTGGCAGCAGGCAGGAAACCAGCTGTACCGGATAGAGGATGACACGCAGTGGCTGCGCATCCAGGGCATCGTCGAAGAGTCAGAGCTGCGCACCATCACCGAGTCAGGCCGCGAGATCGCTCGGCAGCGCGGCTACTACATCGTCCTGTGCGACGCCACGCACGGCACCGGCATGTCGCCGCAAGCGCGTCAGTACAACGCCGGCTTTAACAAAGCCAACCAAGGGCTGCATGGCGTCTCTGTGGTGTATGGCGTCAGCTCGACGGCGCGGGTGATGCTTAACCTAGTCTTTCGCGGCATGACGCTGCTCGCGCTACGCCCACCGGCAGTAATCTTTGCCAAAGATGAAGCAGAGGCGCTGCTCATCGCGCAGACCGAGCGCCTGCGGTTACAAGCGCTCAGCCACGCCAGCAGTCAGCCGCAAAAGTAGCGCGGTCAGCCCCCATCGCTGCCGCGCTCCGAAGACTTGCCAGCTGCTACGCCCAAGCCCAGGCGCTTACGGCGTCAGGTAAAAGTAGCTAAGGCACATCTCGTTGGCGGTGCCTTCGCCTTGGGTGACCGGTGCGCTGCCGGGGTTGTCCCAGATGCAGGTGACTTTCACGGTCTGGCCGGTCTTGACCGGGATGCCAGCGCCGCCGCGCTCGGTGTTGTCGTAAAAGTACAGCTGCTGCCAGTGAAAGTCCCACTTCGGAATGTCGATCAGACACTGGCCATCCAGCTCGACCAGCGCGCGCTTGCCCAGGTTGTGCATGTGCGGCGCCAGGCCCCACAGCGTCAGGTTATTGCTTAGCTTCTGCGTGGGCGCGACCACATAGTCCGTGGCCCCGGCAGGGATGGTAAAGCTGCCATCGCCCACTGGCGTCATCACCGCTTTTTTGGCCACCGGCGTCTTAGCCAGCTGCAGCTTCAAGTGACTGCGGTCGGGCAGCGGCGTGGCAACATTTGAGGTGTTGTAGTGAATCTGCACCACCAGCGCGCTGCCAGCCGCGATGGGAATGCCGGTTCCTGCCGGAAATACTGTCGCCGAAGTCCCCGGAACCCAAGCCGCCACTAGCTGCGGACTCTTGGTCCCCGGACCGCCGAAGCAGGTGTAGCCCAGGCCCTGCTCC
>JAGNNG010000244.1 GCA_017990795.1 Deltaproteobacteria bacterium | reverse complement strand
TGTTCGAGATGCTGTCGGGCAGGCCGCCGTTTGTGGGCGATCACGACGCGCAGATCATTGGCAAGCAGCTGTTTGCGGTGCCGCCGTCGCTGCAGACGCTGTGCGAGGGGCTGGAGCCGCAGCTGGCAGCGCTGGTCAATCGCATGCTGGCCAAGGACATCAAGTCGCGGCCCCCGATGAACGAGGTCGAAGCCGAGCTGCTGGTGCTGCGGCGGTCGGTGCAGGGAAATAGCGAGGTGCAGCACAGCGATACCTCGGCCACGACGGTGGCGATGTCGCAGGAGCCGCGCAATACGCTGGTCGATGCCGCCGGACATATGCAAAGGCCGCTGCTGCAGCGTCGGATGCGGCTGGCGATGCTGGGCGGCGGCGCGCTGCTGGTGCTGGGCGCTTTGTCGGTGCTGGGTCTGCAGAGCGGTCGTTCAGGCAGCGGTGGCGGCGTCACCTGGCACATCGTGACCGAGCCGCAAGGGGTCGAGGTTGTAAGCGAAGTCAGCGGCCAGCTGCTGGGGCGGACGCCGCTGACGTTTGCGCCGCAGGGCCTGGGCGCGCAGGCGATCTTGCTGCGGCAGCCAGGGTTTTTAGAGCGCCGACTGCTGCTCGATCAAGGGGCCAATACCGAGCGCTCTGAGGTGCTGGTGCCAGCGCCCTCCGCGTCGCAGTCTGCGGTGGCAGCGGTGCCAGCGGTGTCGTCGTCATCCAAGTCGGCGGCAAAGTCGGGCAAGTCCGCAGGTGAGGCAGGCAAGTCCCACTCGGGCGGCTCGGGCAGTCGGCGTCACGGGTCGCGGTCAGCGCCGTAGTTTCTAGATGGGAACTGGCTGGCAGCCCGCGCGTAGCAGGGGCCGGCTTTTGCAGGGCTTAAGTCCACAGCGAGGTTTCGCCGCTCTTTGGGCTGCGATAAGATGTGGATATGGTGAGAACTCCGTTTGCTGCGCGTGCCTTGCTGGTGGGTAGTTCGGTGCTGACGATGCTGCTGGCCGGAGGCTGTCCGCCCAAGCTGCCCCCGCCGAAGATGCCGCCCAAGGAAGTGCCCCGGATCAATCAGGTCTCAAACTCGGATGGCGAGCGCGCGGATGTGGTCGCCGACGCGGTGCAGCAGGGCTCCAACCAGGCGCGGGTGCTGTACGACTGCGGGCCCCCGGCGAGCCAAGGCATTGAAGGCAAGCGCGTCCTGTCCGCTGAGATCAGCAAGTGCGTCTTTGATTTTGCGCAAAAGACGCTGGTGATCGGCAACGACAACCAGGCGGAGTGCTCGACGTTTCTGCTGACGATCAGCGGCTATCACGGGCAGGGCACGTACAACACCTCGGGCCTGGGGAAGCTCAGCTTGGGGACGGCGAAGATGCGCAGCGCGGCCTGTGGCTGGGACGGCACCATGTGCCTGGACTGGAACGGCAGCAGCGGCCCCCACCCCGAGGCCAGCTGCACCGTCGAGATCACCAACGACCCGGGCGTGCAGTACGGCACCGTCAGCTCGGGCACCGTCAGCGGCACCTTTGTCTGCTCCGACTTTTTGGACCCGTGGAAGGGCTGCGCGGGCGCACCGGCCAAGGTGAACTGCAGCGTGACGCGGGCCAGCTTCTCGGTTGCGGGCTGCACGGTCATCAACAAAGACAACGAAGATCCGCGCAAGAAGAAGAAAAAACCAGCCGCGCCCAAGGGCTAGCGCCCGGGGTTTAAGCGTCGCGGTGACGGGGGCTCACGTCCCGGTCCTGCGACGGTGCGCTGCGGCAATGACGAGCCAGGTGGAGAGCTTTTCGCCAAGGCTTGGTCATGCGCGGTCACATTGGCTCGTTGACTTTGCGTCGAATTGGCGATAATCGCGCGAATATGAATATCCACGCGCAGACGCAGGCTTTTCGGCGACGGGTTGTCCGCGCGCAGTCCTGTAGCGGGTCAGGGGCCTGGTTGGGCGTCCTGGGTCGGCTGCCACTGCTGGTGGCGCTGGCGGTGGTGCCGGGCTGTAAGCGGTCAGGCGACGGGCTGGCGGCATCTGCTGAGTCATCGCCGGTGATGCTAAAGCCGGCCAGCGGTGGGGATCTGACGCGCACTGATCTGCTGCTGCAGGTGCTGGCAACGCCCCACGCCGAGGTCGCCGCGCGCCTGGGACCGCACCGCATCGAGTCGCAGACGACGTGGGTGATTACTCCGGTGGTGTCGCCGGGGGCAGTGGTGCCACCACCGGTGGTGCCCGGCTTTAAGCTGGGCAGTCCGGAGCGGCCTTTCGACGGTGGTGAAGCCTACGAGAGCGTCGCCAGCAACCTGCAGGAGCAGAAGGCCATCGCCATCGACAGCGAGGGCCGGGTGCTGATGCAGAGCCAGACCGATCACGGGGCGGGCGTGGACGCGGTCTTTGCGGGCGGTCTGCTGTATGTGCGGATGAAGCACACGCCTTACATTCGCTACCGGCCCGAGGGGGATCAGGTGGCGCGGCTACGTACCGCCGCGTATGAGCCGGGGACCGCGATCCTGGAAGCGGTGGCGCCTTATCTGCAGCTCTCGACTCCAACCGAGGCGACTGTGCAGGGGCGCGCGGCCTGGCAAGTGAAGCTGTCGCGACTGGACAGCCCGTCGGGGGTTCGGCCCAAGGGCCTGCAAGGACCACAGTCGGTCTGGCGTACTGCTACCAGCGTCGATACGATCGAAGGAATGGTGATCGTCGATCGGCAAAAGGGCGCGCCGCTGCAGGTGGACCTGCGGGTGCGCTTTGTTGCCCCGCGCACCGAGGGCAGCAGCGAGCGTGTGCAGGTGGAAGTGCAGCACAGCCTCAAGGTTGTGCAGCTGGGGGCGGCAGTGGCGCCAATTCTGCCGCCGACCGAGTGGAGTGAGCCACCGACGCGGCCTCGGCCTATGCTCGATCGCCAAGAGCTGCTCAATGGTCTGGTTCCGGCGCGGCCTTAGCGCGCAGTGGGACAAGGAGTACATCCAGATGGCAAATGAGTCTGAACACGGGGCCGGGCATCTAGAAGAGAACCGCACCGTTATTTTGCTGCGTAGCCTGCTCGTCGGGGTCAGTAGCGCGCTGCCGCTGCCGGGGGTCTCGGAGCTGATTACCGGGTCGCTGAAGCGCGGGCTGCTGCAGCACGTGGCGGGGCTGCGCCGGGTCGATCTAACCGACGCCGCCGTGGATGAGCTGCTAAGCGAGTCACCCAAGCGCAAAAACCTAGGGGTATTTGCGGCGATCGGCGGCTTGGCAGGGGTTTTCCGTCGGCGCAGTGGTCGTGGCTTGCGGCGGCTGTTTGTCGGTCTGCAAGTGCTGCAGGCGCTGGACGAGTCGCTGCGGATGTTTCAGCTGGGCATCTTGCTGGATCACTACTGCGCGTCGTTTCACGTCGGAGCCGCGCTAGATGGCGACAAAGCGCGACAGCTGCGGCTGGCGTTTGAAGATGCGCAGCTGCAGGCGCAGCGGGGACTGATCAGCGACTCGCTGGCGACGATTCTTACGCAGCTTACGCAGGTGGCGCTGGCGCTGCCGCAGTGGGTGTGGAGTCACATCCAGAAAAACGGTACACCACCGGCGCTTCCAAGCATGGCGGGCCTAGTGGCGCAGACGCAGGCGCTGCTCTCCGAGCTGGGGATGCGTCGATATCTGAATCGATTGGCCACCTGTTTTGATAAAAAGTGGTCCGGCGCAGCCGTGATTACTGTCAACTAACACCAAAATCCAAACCTTCCCCTTTCGAGGATGAATCGACTTGCCAACGCGAAAAAGTACGCCCGCTAAAAAGACTGCAGCTAGCTCTGAAAAATCCGCTTCGTCGACGCGGAAGCCTCGTAGTACGGCGCCGAAGACGGCAGCGGCCAAAAAGCCTGCTGCAGCGGCCAAGAAGAGCGCTGCTCCTGCAACGAAGACGGCAGTAAAAAAAGCAAAAGCAGCGGCCAAAAAGCCTACCGCCGCCAAAAAGCCTGCATCGGGTCCGGTGGCGGGTGAGGACTCGCCGTATCGGCAGCTGGCGCTGGCGGCAGCAAATGCGGCGCTGGACAAGCTGGCGATTGAGCCGGTGCTGATCGACCTGTCGGGCTCGCAGAGCTACACCGACTATCTGCTGGTGGCCTCGGCGCAGTCCAATCGTGCCGTGCGCGGTATCGCCGAGCACATCGAAGCCGTGATGTCCGAGCGCGGCGTGCGCACGCTGGGCAAAGAGGGCCTGGGCGACGGCAACTGGGCGCTGGTCGACTTCGGCGACGTGGTCGTTCACATCATGGATCAGAAGCTGCGGACGTTTTACGACCTGGAAGGCCTGTGGTTTGACGCGCCGCGCATTCCTTTGAAAATTCCGCCGGAGCTGCTGCTGAAGAA
>JAGNNG010000243.1 GCA_017990795.1 Deltaproteobacteria bacterium | reverse complement strand
TACCGCGCACGGCACCGTCGAAGCCGCAGTTGAAGCCATGAAGATCGGGGCCATGGACTTTTTGACCAAGCCCTTTGCGCCCGAGGTTGTGCGGCTAAAAGTCGAGCGCGCCCTGGAGCTACGCGCCGCCCGTCGCCTGAACGAGCGGCTCCAGCTGGAAAATGCCTCTTTGCGCGACGGGGACGAGCAGCGCTACCGCGAGATGGTCGGCAGCACCGAAGTCATGCGCCGCTTATTTGACGCCATCGCGCGGGTCGCCAAGACCGACAGCTCCGTCGCTATCTACGGCGAGTCAGGCACCGGCAAAGAGCTGGTCGCCCGCGCTCTGCACAACCTGTCGCGTCGTCAGAGTGGCCCCTTTATCAAGGTCAACTGCGGCTCTCTGGCCGAGAGCTTGCTTGAGTCCGAGCTGTTTGGCCACGAGCGCGGCGCCTTCACCGGAGCGATCAAGCGGCGGCTCGGAAGGCTAGAGCTGGCCGACGGAGGGACCCTGTTTCTAGACGAGATCGGCGAGATCTCGCCCGCCATGCAAGTCAAGCTGCTGCGCGTGCTGCAGGAGGGCACCTTCGAGCGCGTGGGCAGTGAACAGACGCTGAAGGTCGACCTGCGCATCCTGTCGGCGACCCACCGCGACCTGCCGCGCCTGATTACCGAGGGCAAGTTCCGCGAAGACTTGTTCTATCGGCTGCAGGTGGTGCCGCTGCAAGTACCGCCGCTGCGCGAGCGCCGCGCCGACATCGCCGAGCTGGCCCGCCACTTCGTACACAAGCTGGCTCCGCGCGTAAATCCAAGCGTCACCGAGATCGCGGAGGACGCCGTGGTGCGCCTGATGGCCTATCCCTGGCCCGGCAACGTGCGCGAGCTGGAAAATGCCATCGAGCAGGCCCTGGTCTTTAGCGAAGGCACCGTCTTGCAAAGAAGCGCCCTGCCCGCGCACATTCGCGGCGAAGACACCAAGGCCCCCGAAGCCTCCTCCACGGCGGGACTTGAGCTGCCCAGCGGCGCGCTCTCGCTGCCCGACGTACTGGATGAGCTAGAGCGGCAGCTGATCCTCAAGGCCTACCGGGAAGCCAAAGGCGTCAAGACCGAGACCGCGCGCCTGCTGGGGATCAAGCCGAGCGCGCTTTACTACAAACTCGATAAGTACCGCATCGAGTAGCGTGGCTTGGCGGAGCCGCAGTCTTCGGCTCTGCGCTGCGGACAAAACCTCAGAAAACTGAGACTGACCGGCCCGGCCTAGAGCTGTTACCGTCATAAACAGCCCACAGCACCAGCGGCATAGGGATTGCTGAAGACCCACCATGACTGCCTTGCGCAGCCAAACTGCTCCCACATGAGACATTACACTCGCACCTCCGCTCTGCTTTGCGCTGCCAGCCTGGGTCTGCTGGGGCTCGGCTTGCTTACGCCACAAGTGGCCAGGGCGGCGGCGGTGACAGGTGTGGTGACGGTGACGCGCAACCTGGACACGCTACTCTCGCAGGGTGAGCAGCAGCGTCAGCAAGTCCAGCGGCTGGCCCGTGAGCTGCAGGTCGCCCAGAGCACGCACGCGCAGGCCGAGCAGCAAGCCACCCAGCGCGCGCAGGAGATCGAGCGCAAAAAAGGTGAGCCCGATAGCTTGGCTCGTAACCTGCGACTGCAGGCGCTGCTGGCCCAGGCCCAGGCGCAAGCCACGCAGCTGACCCAGCAAGCTGCAGAGCTGCGGAACTTAGACAGTGCGCTGCGGACCCAGCGACAGCGCCTACTGAGCACGACGGAGCAGATCCTTGCGGCGGACTCTGAGCAGCGACTGCCGACAAACCAGCGCTCGCAGTGGCTGCAGGTTCGGGCAGCCCAAGTGGATGCGTTGCATGGTGCGGACCTGCCGCTGCGGACCTTGCTTCCGGTGGGCGTCGCGCAGGACATAAGTAGCAGTCCGCTTGTAGCGGAGTCGCCAGCGCTCGACGACCCACAAGCGCTGCACGAGCGGGCGGACCTGCTGCGAGACTCGGCTGATAAGCTGAGCCGCGAGGTAGCGCGTCTAAAAGCCCGCGGCAACGAGCTACAGCAGCGACTGCGCCTGCGAGAGCGCGCCGCCCGCGTGGACGAAGACTTGTTTGCCGAGCAGAGCACCGCGCGCAAGAGCCAAGGACGCAGCTTTGCCGAGCGAAGCACCGCGGCAGACACCGCAGGAACCGCCAGCGCGCCCGCTCCTGGAGCACCACCGGGCTCATTAAGCACCACGCCGCCAGCGGTCAGCAGCGATCCGGCAGCGGCGCGCGCAGGCATTGACCCAGCGACGCTGGACTTGCTGCTGCGCAGCGATGGGGCAGGAGATCCTGCCAGCAAGCTACAGGCCATCACCCGCGCGCAGACGGAGCTCACCCAGCTCTCTGAGCAGCTGCTAAAGCGTGCAGCCAAGCTGGACCAGCGCGCTACCGAGCTGCAGCAGAAAAAGTAGCCGCCTTTGCCCATCGCGATGTTGACCGACCAGCCCCCGCCGCTGCTAAGGTGCGGCGCATGCACAAGCGACCCTTTCGACTCGCCTCCCGTAAGTACCTTGCCCCGCTGCTGCTAGCGCTGCTGCCCACGACCTGCAGCCACGAACAAACCGAGATCCTGCGCGATGAGGCTGAAGTGCTCATCGACTCGATGGGCGTGCCGCACATCTTCGCGGCCAACGATGCGGATGCCTTTATCGCCTCGGGTTACACCATGGCCAAGCTGCGGCTGTTCCAGATCGAGATGATCCGCCGTCAGGCCAGCGGCACATCAGCCGAGGTCCTTGGAGAGCGCGCGGTCCGAGGCGATGTCTTCGCCCGCACCATGCAGTTTGGGGAGTGGGGCAAAAAAGCCCGCCTCGCCGTGATGCAGGACTATCCCGCCGATGCGCAGCTAATCGAAGCCTTTGTGCGCGGCATCAACTTGTACATCGAGCGCGTTCGCCAAGGCCAAGCGCCGCTGCCCGCCGAGATGGCCGCCGATGCGCTTAACTTTCAGCCGACGCCGTTTACCGATGACGACCCGTACATCATCGGCAAGCTCCTTAGCTTTGGCATGTCGGGCGGCTTGGACAACGAGCTGCTGGCCTCGGCGCTGCCGGCGCTGGCCCCGAGCTTTCCGGCGGACTTTCCGCTGTGTATGCCGACGCGCGAGGCGTTTACGATGCCCTCGGCGACCAAGGTCACGCTGACGGGCCCGGGTCAGCTGCAGTCGCTGGCTTCTCCCGCCCCGGCGTACGTCAGTCCGCAGCCACCGCGTGATGCGAAAGAACAGCTCCGTCTGCGCACGCTGTGGCAAGACGCGCTTTCGCACTACAAGCCGCTTTCGCCCAAGCTCGGCAGTAACAACTGGGCCGTCGCTGGCAAGCACACCGAGAGTGGACGCTCGATGGTCTGCGGCGATCCGCATCAGCCGCTGGGCAGCCCGATTCGCTTCTTTGCCCAGCACCTAAACACCCAAGACAAAGGCGGCAACTTCGACGTCGTAGGCTTTGGCTTTGCAGGCACGCCCGGAGTGCAGCTGGGCCACAATCGCACCGTCGGCTGGACCGCCACCACCAACTTTGCCGACGTGATGGATCTGTGGGATGTGGCGTGGGCGGGCACAGACAAGGTGCTGCTCGGTGGACAAGCACGCACGGTGGTCGCTCGTAAAGAGCGCATTCGCGTGCGTGCAGCGTCGGGACCGGCAGTCCAAGAAGATGCCCAAGGCGAAGTCCGCGAGTTTGTCATCAACGACGTGCCCGGCTTTGGCGTGCTGATGCCCGACGACCTGTTCCCGGTGCCGCGCGCGCTGCTGACCAAAAACGAGGTCCTGTTTAACTGGACCGGCTTTGCCGCAACCCACGAGGCGGCGATGTATCTGGGACTGGACCGCAGCCGCTCGCTGGATCAGTGGGACGTAGCAGCCAAGCGCCTAGAGGTCGGGGCAGTAAACTTGGTGGCCGCCGACTCCAAGCACATTCGCTATCGCGTCGCTGCGCAGGTGCCCGATCGCAGCATGGCGGTCGCGCAAGGTGTACAGCCATGGCGCATGATGAACGGCAACGACGCCAAAACCCTGTGGACGGGGCGCTTTCTTACCGACGACCGACTGCCCAGCGCCCGCGATCCCGAGCGCGGCTATCTAGCCACCGCAAATAACGATCCGTGGGGCTTTACCGCCGACGGTCGCGTCGATAACGATCCGTACTACTACGGCTACTTCTACGACCCAGGCGACCGCGCCTACCGCATCGAGACCGAGCTAAAGCGACTGGTCCAGCGCGGCAAAGTAACGCCAGCAGACATGGCAGCGCTGCAGGCCGACACCCGCATGGCACTGGCCGACGAC
>JAGNNG010000242.1 GCA_017990795.1 Deltaproteobacteria bacterium | reverse complement strand
CTCAGCATCTTGCTGGCCGCAGCACAGCCCATTCCTCTTGAGCTGTTGCTCCGAGCCGCAGCACAGGACGCCACCACTGCAGCGCTATCCCTTTCGCAGCTGAGCGACAGAGCGCTTATCCAAAAAGACGGAGAGCGCAAGACCGACCGCGTCGCGCTTCGATCCGGATTGATTCCCCCCAGCATCGAGCAGGCGCTGTCTGCAGCAGAGAAGCAAGCGGGGCAAGCAGCGCTGCAGAAGATTGTCATCATAGACAGCGCAGCCGACCCACTGAGCAGCAGTTCGTGGCTTGCGCTTAGCCATGCAGACGGTTCGCAGCTAAAGCGCTTCGCTCAGCGCGCTGACGACCTGCTGGCGTATGCGCAGGCCGCGCAACTTTACGAGCGCGCCTGTAGCGCCGAAACACTGCCCGCAGAACAAGCAACCCTACAGGCCAAGCTCGCAAGAGCACTACAGGGCTGCGGTCAAAATGGGCAGGCGGCTCACCACTACTTGCTCGCTGCGGCCAGCGCAGTGACGGCATCCCCAGGCACTGGTGACAGCGCTGCGGCACAGCTCCGCATGCGAGCACTAGAGCTCCTGATTCTCGACGGGCAACACGATGCGGCAATGCAGCTTGCAAAGCAGCTCTTGGGACCGCTCGGCCACACCCTGCCATCCCCACGACCCGGCGCAATTCTGGTCGAGCGCGCCCGCCTTGCCATTCGTGAGCTGCGCCCGGCCAGCCACCGCCCGCACCCCGACCACGAAAATCAGCTGCGGCTTATCGACATCCTACACATGCTCAGTCGCAGCACCGCCGCGGCTGAGCCGTACCGAAGCGTAAGCCTACGCCTGCAAGCCCTGAGACTAAACTACGACGCAGGTGACCCGTGGCGCCTCTGTCGAGCCTTGGCACTAGAAGCCTGGCACGTCGCCTTGTTTCAGGGCCCCGAGCACCCCAGCTACCACGTGATGCTGCAGCAAGCCTATGAGGCGAGCCAGCTGACAACGACACGGACGCTAAAGCCGTGGCTGCAGCTGGCCGAGTCCGCACGGGCGATTTTTTATGGCGACTGGCATCAGACCCGCGCCCATCTGGAAACCGCGATGCGCTTTTTGCGCACCTACTGTGACAATCAGTGGTGGGTGCTCAGCCAAGCCCAGATACTCACGACGGTCTGCCTGTTTTTTGAAGGCCATCTGCTAGAGCAGCAGCGTCGCGTCCACGAATACTGCTCAGACGCCGAGAACCGAGGCGACCTGCGCACCGCAGCGGCACTGCGCAGCGGCCTAAACAACATCGCATGGCTGCTACGTGACGACGCCGACGGAGCCACCGAGGCCATCGCCTACGCACGCCAGGTTTGGCCCACGCTCCCGCACAGTCACATCACCATCCAAGCGCTACTAGCGGAGGCCCAAATCCTGCTGTATCGCCAGTGTGCCGAGCAGGCTCTAGCTTGTGCCAACCAGGCCCACGAGCGACTACGGCAGCAGTCAGCGCGACCCATGCAGATGATTCAGCAAGCGACGCTATGGCAAGCTGCACGATGCGCGCTGGCCTCGGGTCATCCCAGCGACCAGCAGGCCAAGCTGATGGGGCAAGTGCAGCACCACATCCAGGCGCTGCAGGCCATCCGATCCCCTTGGGCTGCTCTGCTCGCTAGCTACCTTGACGTCTGTCGGCAAGTCGCAACCGGAGCCCGCGAGCCCGCCCTATTTGCAGACCTAGCCACCACCTGTCATGAAAGGCGCTGGCTACTGTTTGCGTACATCGCCGACTTTCGCTGTGGTCAGCTTCTCGGAGGGGAAGCTGGCTGGCAGCGCTGCCAAACCGCGCTTAGTTGGCTGACGACTCAAGGCGTCAAGCAGCCTCGGCGCATCATTGACCTTATCGCGCCCTGCGGAGAGGCGCTTTCAACCTAGCCACTCTGCCCCGTCGGGGGAAAATTCCTTTTTCCAAATCGGCACTTCTTTTTTCAAAGCCTCGATCGCCTGACGACAGGCCGCAAACGCCTCGGCACGATGAGGCGCCGACGCAGCTACTAACACCGCCGTATCGCCAATCTGCAAGCTGCCCACGCGATGCACCATCGCCACCCGCGACGCCGGAACTTCGGTCTCTATCCGCTGGATAATCTGCGCCATCTTGGTCAGCGCCATCGCATCGTAGGCCTCGTAGTCCAGCCGCACCACTTGCTTACCGTCGTTATGATCCCGCACCACCCCACAAAAAACCGCGATACCGCCTTGAGTCTTCCCACTGACCGCATCCACCACTTCTTGCCACTGCAGCGGCTCGTGGCTCAGCCGGCACAGCGAGGCCCCTCCCGATACCGGCGGAATCAGCGCCACCTCATCCCCCTCCGTCAGCACATACGAGTCCGGCACCATCTCCTGATTGACCGCGACCTGCAGGCTCCGTCGCGCGCTCACCAAAAGCGGCTCCTTTTTCCCTAGCAGTTCAAGCAGCTCAGCGACGGAGCTCCCCGGCTCCAGCGCTACCGACTCTTGCCCGCGCGCAAGGCGCTCTCGCAGCACCGCAAAGTACAAAACAGTAACCCGCATGCGCCGCATCTTAGTCGCCCACAGCTGCCAGCCGACAGAGATCACACCTTGCAGCAGATTTTTTGACAGCCTCCTACACTTGGCCACAAGCTGCCTACATGCTTCCGCCCTCAGGCGGCCCGTCCGCTGGCTATCACGTACCAGCTCCGGCTGCGTCTGCTAGCTCTGGTGTCTCTGGGAGTTCTGCTTCCGCAGCTCGCTCGCAAGCTCGGCAGCGCTCGCGCAGTGGCGCCGTTGGCCAAAAGTCCACTGCGGTTAGCCATCTCCGCCAGCGCTTGGTGGCGCATCTTCGTCACACCGCCGCCGCCGCGACTCAGATCGAGCTGTCGCTTACCAACAACCAGTCCACCATGATCTCGGTGCGCCGCGAGCCAGGCCGCTACCGCCTGCGCCTGCACCACATGTTTACCGAGGCCGGTCCTGACATCGTATCGGCCCTCTGTCGCTACGTGACCTGCGCAGAGCAAGCGGCCTCGGCAGAGCTAGATGCCTTCATCGATCAAAAGCAGGCGCTCTTACGTACGCTGCCAGCCCCAGACGAGGACCCCAGCCTCACCACCAGAGCCCGGGCCCCACGCCTCAATCCCGTCGGTCACGCGCACGATCTGCTGGCCCTGTATCAGCAGCTAAATGTGGCTTATTTTGGGGGTACCATCGAGGCCCAGATCACCTGGGGACAGCGCAAGCGCTCCCAGCTGCCACCGCGCCTCAGTCGCTCGCTCAAGCTCGGCTCTTACTCGGTAGAGGACAGGCTGATTCGTATCCACCCGACGCTGGACCGAGCGCAGGTACCCAGCTACGTCGTCGCCTTCATCATCTATCACGAGATGCTGCACCAAAAGCATCCCATCCCCATCGTCGCAGGCCGCAGGCAGTTTCACACGCCGCAGTTTCTGGCCGAGGAGCGCCTGTTTGACGACTACGAGCGTGCCCGCCACTGGCAGCGCCACAACCTGCACTGGCTGCTGACCTACTAGCGCAGGCTGTCGCCGTTACCGAGTCTGCGCATCTCGCTGAAGGCCGGCGTGCTGCGCCCGCGCCGAGCCAAAGCGTGACCACAGCAGTCCCAAGATCCCGCTGACCCCAGCCACCCACGCCCACTGCATCAGCAGCCCGCGATTGATCAAAGCCCCCGCGACCATCGGCGCAAAGATCGCCGCTACCGCCGTCAGCGACTGACTCAGACCTAAGATGATGCCTTGCTCGTGCCGCTGCGCGTTTTGCGACAGCAGGCTGGACAGCGTGGGCCGCAGCACCCCATTGCCAAACGACGAGATCGTCGCCACCACCACCAGCAGCGGCACCGTCTTCACCAGCCCTAGCGCCACGTAGCCTGCCGTAATCGAGACAAAGCCCGCCGCCACCAGCACCGGCTCGCCCAGTCGCTTGACCAGCCGACTGATAAGACCACCTTGCAGCAAGATGCCCAGCACGCCGGTATAGGCAAACAGAAAGCCGATCTCACGCGGGGTAAACGGGTGGCCTTCCCAGGTGAACGTACGCTCGGCGAACAGCGAGAAGCCTGAGGTAAAAGTGCTAAAGCAGAACGCATAAAAGAAGAACTGCAGCAGCAGGCCGGCCAGTACTGGACGACGGAAAAACTCAGCGTAGGCGCCCCACTGCAGCACCGACAAGCGCTTGCCGCCCGGGCCCACGTCCCCGCTGCTGGCCGCTGAAGACTGCGTGGCCGGCTTGCCTCCGGGCAAGAGCACAAGCGTACACAGGATGCTAAGCAGCGACAGTCCTGCCGCCAGGTAAATCGGGGC
>JAGNNG010000241.1 GCA_017990795.1 Deltaproteobacteria bacterium | reverse complement strand
GTCGTCCATCACGACGGCTGCGCCAGCAGTGCCGACTGCTTCCACGTCCTTCACGACGAGCGCGGGCTGTCCGTCCACTTCCTAATCGACAACGACGGCACCATCTATCAGACGCTGGACCTGGCCGACGGCGCGTTTCATGCCACCGGCGTCAACGAAATCAGCATCGGCGTCGAGCTGTGCAACCGTGGTCACGTCGAGCTGGATGGCCCCGACTTCTACCGTCGCAAGTTCGGCATGAACCGCGATGTCGATGAAGTGACCATCCACAACACGCGCTACAAGATGTGGGCCTATACGCCGGGGCAGTACGAGGCGATGGCGCACCTGGGGCGAGCACTGGCGCGGCTGTTTCCCAACCTGCCGCAGGTCTATCCGCAGTGGAACAACCAGCCGCTGCTCACGTGGATGGCGGACCCGCGCGCGTTTGCTGGCTACGTCGGGCACTACCACATCACCAACAACAAGTGGGACCCCGGCAGCTTTAACTTTGCGTGGCTGACGCAGAAGATTCGTACCAACGCGACGTGGTTTGTCTGCCTCGACAAGAACAACGAGTGCGCGCGTGCCCCCGAGATTGCCGACAACCCCGGCTTTGCCGAGCAGCAGGGGAACGCGATTATCTCGATCAACGAAGAGGACTCGATGGGCGGGTACTTTCCCGTCGGTCCGTTTGGCAAGTCGCGGCTGTGGCACGGTGGCATTCACCTATCGCTGCCCGAGGGGACGCCGGTGTTTACGCCGTTTCCGGGGCGCATTGTGGCGATGCGGCAGGGGGATGATGTTCCGACGGGCTCGGCCAACTTTGTGCTGATGCGGCACGCGTTTCGGCTGGGCGGTATCGAGACGATCTTTTTCATCCTCTACTACCACCTGGACAAAGAGGACCCCAAAGAGAAGCGGCTGCCGTGGTTTGCCGAGGCTGACCAGAAGCCATTTTTTGCGCAGCTGCAGGCGGGCGAGGTGGCGTATCCCGATGTCGATCTGGCGGGCGGCGAGCTGATTGGTCACGTCGGACACGCCGGGCCGCCGGGCAGCTACGAAGGCCAGGTACATATCGAAGTGCTGTCGCCAGAAGATGTCGGGGCCAAGCTCGAGCCGGGGGTGTTTGAGCCGATTGACGCCAAGTCCTCGGGGCACTTTTGCGACACGGCGGAGATCTTGAGCAAGATCGACCGTCCGCAAGGCAAGGGCGACGGCGTGCTGTCCGAAAAAGAGCTGCGCGACTTCTTCCAGCACGGCACCGAGCGGGCCGACCTACGCAAGCTGGCGGTGCGCTTTATGTCGGAGTGGGGCAACGACCCGCAGTACGAGGCGGCGCTGCTCAAGAGCAAAGACTTCCGCCTGCTGCCCAAAGCGGCGCGGCTAAAGCTGTACAAAGAGCAGATCCAGCCGACGCTGTGGTACACCGAGGAGCTGGCGCTAAAGGTGGGGCTGCCCAAGGACTTTATCGTCTGGCACTACCACCCGGTGCGGTTTGTGGCGTGGATGAACTCGCAGATGCGGCGGCAGGCGACGACGGTGGCGGGGGCGATTCAGCTGGCACAAGGTCCGGCGGCGGCGCAGGTCCTCGACGACCGCGACTCGCTGGAAGGCTTTACGGACGAGGAAGACGAGCTGTCGCTCGAGGCTGGCAAAAAGCTCACGCTGGAAGACCTGGTGGGCGGCTATCCCGAGGAAAAAGAGACCAAGTGAGCGCGGCGGGGCAGGCTTGGGGCGGCGCTGGTTTGGGCGGCGGTCTGCTCGCTGGCGTCACTTGGTGCGCGCTGGTTATCGACACAGCGTCGAGCTTGGCTTATCAATAGCGCTGTCATCGTGGACTCCAAGAACAAATCAAGCGGCGGGCCTGGCAGTGGCTCGGGCAAAAAGTCGCAGCGCGCGGACCACAGCGAGGCTGCTGCACCGTCGCGTACGTCCCCGGTTGTCGAGGCCAGTGCGGCGGATTCCTCCGCCACCGTCAGCAGCACCAAGCCCTCTGCTGCATCCCCGCAGTCGGCCAAGCTGCCCAAGCGCCGC
Source organism: Deltaproteobacteria bacterium (assembly GCA_017990795.1). GTDB lineage: Bacteria > Myxococcota_A > Polyangia > Palsa-1104 > JAEUJZ01 > JAGNNG01. Next base: position 2,320 of record JAGNNG010000241.1, on the reverse strand, counting down.
TTTCGCCGCTTCCGTCGCCTAGTCGAGCTGCCCACCAAGATCCCCGGCAAGATCGAAGAGGGCATCGAAAAGGGCATCGAGACGGTCGAAAAGGGCGTCACGGCCACGGTCGATATCCTCAAAGATCCCGTGGGGACCGTGCAGCAGGTGGTGGAAGCGCTGCAGGCGCCGCGCGGGCTGGTGCTGGGCTGGGCGATTGCGCTGCTGCTGCCGCTGGTGGTGTACCTGCTGGATCTGGGCGCGGGCAGCCTGTGGCACGGTCCAGATGCGCAAGTGGCGCTGTCGCTAGAGGCCATGAGTCGTGACCAGCTGGGGCTATACGCCGCCGAGCGACTGCTGCCGCCGCCCACGGGCGCGCCGCTGGGGCTGTGGCAGATGGCGCAGACGGTGGGGTTGCTTGGGATAAATGAAGCGACGCTGCGGCTGTTGCCGGTGCTGGCGGCGCTGGGCTCGGCGATGTGTCTGCTGGCGATCTCGATCGACGTCGGGGTGGGGCGTCATGCCGGAGGTCTGGCGGGCCTGGTGCTGCTGTCGCTGCCGCTGACCTACGAACTGTCGCACCGCGTGCTGCCCGATATGCTAATTGCCGTCGCCAGCGCCGGTGCGATTGCGCTGGTCAGCCACAGCTTGCACGGCCACAAGTTTGATCGCCACATCCTGCCGGTTCACCGCGATGCCGACGGGCCCGAGCCGCTGCCGCTGCGCCGGTTGCCGATGCTGTTTGCGTCGCTGGGTATCGGGGCCGCTGCGCAGGTAGATCCGCGGGCGGGGGCTTTGGCGCTGGGCTTTGCGCTGCTGGACATGCTGGTCTCGCATCGCTACTTGCTGCGCAAGCGGCGAGTGTGGCTGATGCTGGGCGGCGGGATGGTGCTGACGGCGGTGGCGATCTGGCACCACCCCAGCCATCTAAGCGGCTATCTACACTGGCCCAGCGGGCAGGAACTGCTGCGCAAGTTCCAAGCGGTGTGGCAGGCAGTATGGCATCAAGGGGACACGCGGTTTGCACGGCACGCCGGTCAGGTGGTGGTGGTGACCACGTGCTTCGGGCTGCTGCTGGGCTCGTTGCGGCGCGCCTCGAGGCCGCTTTTGATGTGGATTGTGCTGGCGGTGGGGCTGACGGTGCTAAGTCCGGATGTGGGGCCGCCGCGCGGGCTGGGGCTGCTGTTGCCGCCGCTGGCGCTGTGTGCTGCCGTCGGGCTGCAGTCGCCGATGCGCTGGCTGGGCGCGCTGGGAGGTTTGGTAACCACCGGGGCGCTGCTGTCGGTGATCTTGGTCTACAGCGAAGGCGCGCCGGTGCTGCACAAAAACGACACCATCAAGCTGCTTAGTCAGTCGCTGCGGCACGCGCCCAAAGAGGCGAAAGTGTGCGTAGTCGGGATGTCACCGCAAGTGGCGGTCTTTTATTCGCACCGCGAGATCGAAGAGTTTGCCTCCGTGGACGCGCTGGCCAAGACCCTGCGGCCCGGTCAGTTATTTAACTGCCTATTGCCGAAGGCGCAGCTGCCGGCGCTGCTGCTGCTGCTGAATCCTCCTGCGCCCAAAGCGGTCAAGCCTGGCAAAGCAGCCGCTGAGCCGACACCGCGCAGCGGCAAGCGCCCCGGCGCCAAGGCGGTCAAGGAAGTGCCGCGTGTTGAGCAGGTGGAAGGCGGGCTTGATGCAATCGGCTCGGTGCTAGCGACAACCCTGGACATTGAGGAGCCACCCCTGGGCACCGATGGCCCCGAGGTGGTCTTGGTTTCGCGCTAAGAGCGCCTATCAAAACCTATTCCGGTGTCCATCCACAGCACCTATCGTGCTCACAACCAGGAGGTTGCTCCGCGCGCTAGGCACTGCGGCTGGCCATCCTCACTACGGTTTTGAGAGGCACTCCAAGTCAGGAATGGTTAGTGGAGCGGCTTGGCGTAGGCGGCAAAGTGGGCGCTTAGCAGCACGGCGGTTGCGGCGGAGACATTGAGGCTCTCGACGGCTCCGCTGCCGGGGATCTGCACTTTGACCTGCGCGGCGCTGATGAGGGCGGGAGACAGTCCTTCGCCTTCGGCTCCGATCATAAGGACGGTGCGCGCGGGCAGCGGCGCGGCGTACAGGTTGCGGCCATCGCGGACGACGGTACCGACCAGCTGAAAGCCAATCGCCTGCAACATCGGCAGCATGGTGTGCGGGTTGTCCAGCGTCAGCAGCGGCACGCGCTCGGCGCCTCCTTCGGCAATACGACAGGCGGTACCGGTTAAGGTCTGGCTGGTGTTTGGCCTCAGCAGCGCCGCATGCACGCCAAAGTGCGCCGCCGTGCGCAGGATCGCCCCCAAGTTGTGCGGATTTGAGA
>JAGNNG010000240.1:2825-4365 GCA_017990795.1 Deltaproteobacteria bacterium | reverse complement strand
CCTACTAGGCTTGTATTGCTCCCGGCGGTGCCTCGCGCAGTCAGGCTTGCCAGCGACGGGTGCAGACGGCGATAATAGGCGCACCCGTGTCTACAGTTGGCTTGCCAAAGCCCCTCATTGGAAGCCCAGCGCAGTGTTCCCTTGGTCCAAGCGGCAGCGTTGCCAGTACACGGAATCCCAACTAGGAGACCTTCATGAGAGCATCGATGGTATGCAGTGCAGCCTTGGCGCTGCTGACCCTGGGCCTAGGCTCTGCGCGAGCAGATGGCGCAGGCATTAACGACGGAGATTGGAAGGTCACCACCCAGCTGACCATTCCCGGAATGCCAGCCGCGATTCCTCCGGTCACGCGCACGCAGTGCCTGACCCAAAAGAACGCCGTTCCCAAGCCGTCCCCGCAGCAGGGCAACTGCGAGATCAGCGCCATCAAATCAGACGGCAACAAAGTCAGCTGGACCATCAAGTGCAGCGGACCGAGCGCCGCCCAGGGCTCTGGAGAAATCACGTATTCAGGCGACACCATGCAGGGCAAGTCGACCTTCACCATGAAGAACCCGCGCAGCGGCGAGGATGTCACAGCGACCCAGACCATCACCGGCACGCGCGTCGGCGACTGTCGGGCCCCACGGCCCCACGTAGTAACCTAATTTCAAGCGCAGCAGCGTGCGGCCTGCCTACTTGCGCGCCCACTTACCGAAAAGATGCGCTACCCTGAAGCCCATGGCTGCCGCTCCCCCTGCCCCGTACTGGCTTCTGATTGCGGTCCTGTCCAGCAACTTCCCCTTGCGGCCAGAGATCTCGATGCGCCTTTATCAAGCGGCCTACCGGCTGTACAAAACCCGCCAAGACGTCGAGCGCATCCAAGGCGACCTGCTGACCGGCAAGGTCGTGCGCCTACACAAAGACTTGGTGCTGGGTACCGTGGCCGGTCCCGCTTTTGAGGCCGAGGTCAGCACCGAGCTAGGCGAAGGCCGCGTCCACTTCCTGCTGACCCGCCAGGGCCTGGAGCTTGGCGAAGAGAACGATCCCGAAGGTCGCGGCGAGCCAGCAGCCGACCTCTCCGCTGCCAAAGCCACCAAGTGGCTGAACTAAGTTGCGCCGTACCAACCGGCAAAAGCCCAAAGGAATGTGTATGAACTTGCGATCGATTGCTTCGTATTCGTTGGCGCTGCTGTTGCCGCTGCTGTCCATCGGTGGCGTGGCAAGTTTAAGCGGCTGCAGCAAGAGCCAGCAGCAGCCAGTGCCCGCGCAGCAAGCGCAGTCCTTGCTACTAGACCGCAACTGGATCGACCGCCTGCCCGAGAGCCCCCGCGACCGCCTGCACGTCTTCCGCTTTGTCCCCACCATGGGCGGCGGCGTGTTTCAGGACCGCACCCTGTTCGCCGGTCACTTCGAGCTGTTTACCTTCGACCACGACGGCGACACCATCCGCTTTCACCTGCACCACACCGGCGACGAGCACAAGTCCGGCTACACCATCGACCGCCTGCCCGAGCGCAGCCCCGACGGCTCCCCCAATCCGCTGGAACTGCACCTGCAC
>JAGNNG010000240.1:0-2725 GCA_017990795.1 Deltaproteobacteria bacterium | reverse complement strand
ACGTACACATCTAGGTCTTTGATCTCGCCGTGTTTGATGACGGCGCGGCGCCTCACGCTCTCTTTGGTCAGGCCCGCTTTTTCAAGGACGCGGCACGAAGCCACGTTGTCGCTAAAGACCCCGGCAAACAGGCGCACCAGCCCAAACTTGGCCATCACCCATGGCACAAAAATCTGCACCGCGCGGGTCATCACGCCCTGGCCCCAGTAGTCCTCGCCGATCCAGTAGCCTAGCTCGCAGGTCAGCCGCTCGACGTCGGTGCCGCGAATGATGCCGATGGTGCCCACGATCGAGCCGTAGACTTCAATGCCCAGCACAAACTCGGGAGCATCTTCGCTGCGCCGCACCACCATGCTGATGAAGGAGGCCGCATCCTCCAGCGAGTACGGACTGGGAAAGCGGTCGCGCATATGCGCCGCAATCTTGGGGTTGTTGGCGTTCTTCTGCAGCGAGGCGGCATCGCCTGGACGCAGCGGTCGCAGGTTGCAAGCTCCGCACTTGATGAGCACTTCGAGCATGCGCACCACTATCGCACAGTCACGCGCGCGTACAGCGGCAACCGGCGCAAAAACCAAGGCTTAGCCGCTACTTTTGCGGGGGCTGCACGTCCGCAGCGGCTGGCGGCTCGTGTACTCCATAGAGCGCTGCGTCTTGCCCTTTGCCCGGCCAGTCTTCTAGGTCCCACAGCGCCTCGGCAGCACCATGCGCCGCTTGCGCTGATTCCAGCTGCGGCAATGCCGACAGCACCAACTGGTTCCCCTGTGCATCGTGCTCAAATAGCCGCAGGGGCGTCGGTAGCTGCGCCGGTAGCCGCACCAGCGCATGATGCGCCGGCAGCAGCGCCGCCAGCCGCTGTAGCAGCTCCTCCTGCCCGGCTTGCTGCGGACCCGTCAGCACACACAGCAGCGCCGGTCGTCGATACAGAAGCTGCAGCGGTCCATGCACAAACTGCAGCACGTCCCACACCGGAGGGTCGCACTGCCCGGTGCCCTCCATCAGCTTCCAGCGCAGACCTAGACACAGCTCGCCCAGGCCCTCGGTGGTCAGAAAAGCCAGCTGCAGTCTGGGTAGCTGCTGCCACAGCGCTGCAAGCGTCCACGTACGCTCCATCGCTGTTGGCAAGACGCCGCAGCGTGCAAGCTGCTGACCTGCCACCGCCACCGCTTCATCCACACCCACCATCGCGGCACCGACCCGCTCTGGCAGCCGCTGCAGCTCTGCGTCCATCGCGGAACCAAGTCTTCGCGCCAGCACCTGCGCCAGTTGCACCCCGGCCAGCATCGCCGCAGCCGGTCCCAGCACGCGCAAGAACAGTCGGTCCTCACAGCGCGGCGGCAGCACCGCCACCAGCACCCCGTCCGCTTGCAGCCGCTCTAGATAGCCAGCCGTACAGCCCGGCGCAGCGTGCGCATCGGGCACCACGCTGGTGTACAGGATCGTCGCCGCGCCGCGAGGTGCCTGCCGCAGCGCCAGCCGCGCATTGGGCGACAGTCCTTGCGAGAACACCACCAGCACCGCCTGCACCGGCAGCAAGAACGGCCCCGCAAACTGCGACAGCGGCACAAACTGCGCATCCAGCTTCGCTTCCGTCCGCAGCTGCGCCACTAGCAGCCGCGCCGGTCCTTCCGACGCCCCAATTCCCGTCACCACCACCTGCGTCACCTGCGGCTGGCCGGCAGCCCACGTCAGGTCTGGCCGCAGCGGCACACCATGGGCGCTTCGCTGCTCGCTCTCGTCTAGCACTTGCTGCAGCACAGTCGGCAGCTGCGCGCACCGAGCCTGCAGCAGCGCACGCCCTTGTAGAGCCAGCCCCGACTTCATAAGCCACGCTCCGGCTTGGCCGCAGCCGCGCTTGGGCCTTGGGCATCGGGGTCGTGCTTGCGTGTGCGCATCGCTTCAAAGTAGCCCAGCAGGTCGTCTAGCTGTGCCTCTGACAAGTCCAGGTGCGTCGGCATATTCCCGTAGCGAAAGGTCAGCGGCGAGCGGATGTAGGCCCGCACCTGCGCCGCCGGTCGATACTCCAAGATGTTCTGCGGCACATTGAGCTCTGGCCCCACGCGGCCCCCTTCGCGGTTTACGGCGTGACAGCGAATGCAGCGCTGGCGAAACAGCGCAAAGCCCCGCGCGGCTTCCGAGTCAGGCAAAAGTCCACTGGGCATGGCGTGCGGATACAGCTGCGCCGCATCCACCAGCTCGATGCGCGCCAGCTGCCACGGTCGAGGGTGGCTCTCCTGCTGCGTCTGGTGCGCGTGCTTCCACACCAGATACAGCGGGCCGGGGTTGACTCGCTGCGGGCCAATCGGCTCCCACGCCGGAACCTCTAGGTCGGCCACGGCCAGCATCGCCCCGCCTTCCAGCAGCCGCGACCCCGGCAGTGGCACCGCATAGCCATCCTGCGCCCGCAGCATAAAGTCCCGCTGACGTAGCGCTGCCAGTGGCTCGCCAAGCGCCGCTTCTAAGATCGGCTCTAGCGGCAGCGCCACAAAGCGCTTCTGGCGCGCGTAGTACGGGTCAAACAGCGTCACATTTTCCGGTGCGGCCAGCTGCTGCAGCGCGCTGCGATCCAGCTCTTTGACCAGCTGCCCCAGCCGCAGCACTTCCAGCTTCCAGGGCGGACCTTGCGACACTACCGAGGGCCGACTACAGCCCAAAAGCAGGCACAGCAGCCCGCCCAGCCAGGTCAGCCCCGATACGCACCACCGCATCTAAGCCGCCTCGCTAGGAC
>JAGNNG010000239.1 GCA_017990795.1 Deltaproteobacteria bacterium | reverse complement strand
GTATGGCAGCTGGCGCAGGAGATCGGTCATCGCTGTCCGCACCTGCTAAACGATCCCAAAGACAGTCCGTGGGAGCTGCTGATTGACGACAGCGCGCTCAAAGTCAGTGGCGCGGTGCGGCTGGCGCTGCGTCCGCGACAGCTGCCCGATCCGCGCTTTGGCTATCGCGTGGGGGATGTTCCGGCGGCTTCGCATCCGACGCTGGCTGCGGCTCTGGCAAAAGTGGCGGCAGTGGCTCCCGGGGAGGTGGTTTGGGACCCGTTCGTGGGCTCGGGCAGCGAGCTGATTGAGACGGCGCGACTGCAGCCGCAAGCCCGGCTTTACGGCAGTGATCTGGATGCGGCAGCACTGCAGACGGCTGCCGAGAATGCCCAAGCCGCCGGTGCGAAGCTGGCGCTGCGGGCAGGAGACGCCCAGACCTACTGGCCTGCGGGCACGCGCGTGGTGCTTACCAACCCACCGATGGGAGGTCGCGTGTCGCGCGGTCAGGTGACGGACCTTTTGACGCGGTTTGCTCACCACGTCGGACAGCGGCTGCCGGAGGGTGGACGACTGGTATGGCTTAATCCGCAGCCGCGACGACACGGGCCGCTGCTGCAGCAGGCGGGGCTATCGCTGCGCGTCGCGCACTCGGTGGATATGAATGGATTTTGGGCGCAGCTAGAAGTCTGGCAGCGCTAATCGCTGCTTTTACTTCGGGCGGACAGTCGGTGCAGCAGCAGGTGTCTAGATGCCCTGCTGCTGCGCGGAAGCTACTGGAGGCAGAGTCCGGGGTTGCCAGCACCCGCATTAAAGACGTCTTTGCAGGTGTAGCCCATGTCGCAGCCAGTGCTGGCGTTGACGATGCACAGCTGCCGGCACTTCTTGTCGCCACCGGGGCTGAGGTTGCACTGGTAGCCGTCGACGCACTCGTCAAAGTAGCTGCAGATGTCGCCTGGCTGCTTGGATGCGGCCAGTAGCGGGAAGCAGGCTAGGCCCTTGAACTTGTCACCCGTGGCGACGCCGTTGGCATCTTTGGTGGCGTCAAAGTAGACGCAGTGCTGGAGGCCGCCGCCGGTGGCTGCGCAGGTGCCGCTGCCAAGCTGACACAGCGGCAGACACTCGCCCAAGTTCTCAAACGCGCGACGGATACATCCGGACGGTGGAGTGGCGCCGGGGCAGGTACCGTTGCCGCTGGCTCCATCGACGGCGGTCGGGTTGCAGGTCAGTCGCGTCGAGGGATAGCAGTAGCCGGTGCTCTTGCTCAGCATGAAGCAGGCGTACTTGTCTTGCACTCGACACTGGTTGGCCGTCACGCAGCTGTTCAGGCAGAACTTCTTGCCCGTCACGACGGTCTGACAGGTGCCCTGGCCCGCGCAGTCAGCGTCGGCGGTGCAGGAGCTGGTGCAGTAACCGCCCGGCGTCGGCAGGTTGCCTGGATCGTTCAGGATGTTGTTCTTCCAGCACGACTTGGTACCCGTGCCTGCAGTGCACTGAGCATCCAGCGTACACGAAGCACCGATGCCACCGGCGGGAAGGGCGAAGTCGGCTAGCGAAAAGTCGGGACCTTCGCTGCCGCCATCGCTGGTTGCGAAGTCTTTGACCAAGCTGGTTTTCTCGGGAGGCACAGTACAGCCCGTGAGGCCAAGCCACAGCGTTCCCAGGCCGATTAGACCTTTAAGCGTCTTTGCAAAGTTCATGAACGAGGCTCCTTTTGCTGCGGGCTCTCTTGGGTGGTTGCAAGATGAGACCGCAGCTTTATCCTGACTGCCTTTGGTGCAGGCCGTCGGTCGTCAGTGGTGACGGACTACTGAATGGGCTGGCACAGGCCGGGCGAGCCGTCTTTGACGCCGGAGCGCAGCGAGTTAGCGCAGCCACTGCCAGCGGCCATGCAGGCGCCCGTGGCTGGTACGGCGCCCATCGGAACCAGCAGACCGGGCTGATCAGCCTGAGTGCCATTGCCCTGCGCGCACAGCTGACGACAAACCACGTCGGTAGAGCGCGAAGCGTAGCGGTCACACTGATAGCCATCGCCGCAGTCGGTCCAGTACTGACAAGCGGCACCAGGGGCTACCGCAGCAGCGGGCGACTGGAAGCAGACGTTGCCTCTAAACTTGTCGCCAGTGGCCGCAGGATTGCCTTTGGCATCGACGGTGGTGTCTAGGTAGATGCACTGCTGGGGCGGCGCGTTGGTGGTGCCAAAGCGAACATCCGCCGGGCAGGTCTTGCTGCCCACTTTGCACTGCTGGTGACAGATGCCGCCCTTGTCGTTCTCGTAGGCTGCGCGCACACAACCACCGAGGACGCGGTCGACACCGAACTCGCAGATGCCGTCGTTGGTGGTGGGGTCGCAGTCGAAGTTGGCGCTGGGGAAGCAGATGCCACCGGTGGGTCCGTCGTAGGCGCAGGAGTAACCGGGCTTGCGACAGGTCGAGGCGCTGCTGCAGCGCGCCATGCAGTACTGCTTCAATGTGCCCGGCAAGCTGACGCACTTGGCCGTGCCGCAGTCAGCGTCGCTGAAACACTCGCGTGAGCAGTAGCCGCCGGGAGTGGCGACGAGCTTGGCATTGTTCAGCAAGGTGCCCGACCAGCAGATCGCAGCGCCGCCAGTGCCTTCGGTACACTCGGAGTCTTTGATGCAAGAGGCGCCGATGCAGCCAGCGCCCTTGCATAGCTTTTCGTCGGTGATGTTGCTTTGAGCCATGTCGGCGTCGCTGGTGCCACCGTCTGACGTGTTGTTGTTGCTCGACGTGCCGCCGCAGCCGACCAGGGCAAAGAAAAAGAGGCTAGGAAATAAGTACAAGCGACGCTTCATGACAGGCTCCTATGGCTACTTGGTGCTGCCGAGTGCCAAAGGACTGGGGCTGTTTCGTCCTCCCCCCAGGGATGGCGCAAGGGCAGCGATGAAAAGGTTCGCGCTATTGTATCGCGGAGCCCGGCGCGCTGATGTGTGCGCAATTACGCTCGAGGGTGTTGTGGGTTTAATTCCGCCAGGGCTTGCGGTGTGGGGTGTGGTAGCGTCGCAGTCGCTCACTGCTTTTTTGAAGCGACACGCGACATCCATCCCGGAAGGAGCTGTAGATGACCCACGTAGTTGTGACCGGAGCCTCTAGTGGCATTGGCGCTGCACTGGTGGCCGAGTTTGTGCGCAGCGGGGCCGCCGTTACTCTGGTCGCCCGTCGTCGCGCCGAGATGGAGGCGCTGACCGCGACGCTACATGGCAAGACCCAGATCTTTGCGGTCGACCTGTCCGATCCTGCGACGGCGCTGTCGTTTCTTGAGCCCGCGCAGCAGGCGTTTGGGCCCGTCGATGTCCTAATCAACAACGCTGGCCAGCAGATCGTCGAGCCCGCCGAGGAGCACGACCCGATAGCGCTGCAGCGCATGCTGTCGCTAAACCTGACGGTACCGCTGCTGCTGACTCGGGCGGTGCTGCCGGCGATGCTTGCGCGCGGGCGTGGGACGATTGTCGACGTTGCGTCGGTGGCCGGGCTGGCTCCGACGCCGGGGATGTGGGGGTATAACGCCAGCAAGGGCGGTCTTGGTGCCGCCTCCGAGAGCCTGCGTGGCGAGCTGCGTGGCACTGGGGTTCACGTCGTGACCGTTTATCCCGGACCAGTGGATACGCCGATGGCACGAGCGGGCTATGCCGCCTATCCCGACAATGCCGCGATGTCGCTTTTGCCCGAAGGCGACGCCGACGAGCTAGCGCAGCTAGTCCGTGGAGCAGTCGAGCTGTCGCGTCCGCGCATTATCTACCCGTGGTCGTACGCGCTGATTCGCTATTTCCCGACGGTAGTCCGCTGGTTCTTGGACCGTATGACACCGCGTCCCAAGTCGCGCTTGTCCGCAGCCGCGGGCGACGCCAGCCACGGATAGTCACCATGGAGCAAGAGCGCAATGCGCAGTTTGAAGCAGAGCGCCTCGCCGTCGAGCTGCGCCACTGCTGCGAGGACTGCGGGCATTTTGACGCGCAGCAAGACGCGTGCGCCCACGAGTGGCCAAATGCGCGCCACCGACTAGATTTTTATCGCCAGCCCGGCACCATCCTAGATTTCTGCAAAGAGTTCGAGCTGCTATAGCGCAAGGCCGCCGCCGTCTGCAGCGGTCGCATCCCTTCCGACAAGCCACCCAATTTCGAGCGCCGCAATGTGGATTGATACGCACTGTCACTTAGAGTTTGCCGATTTTTGCCAGCCAACCGCCGGGGCTGACGGCTTTGTCGATGAGCGACCACTGGTCCTGGCTCGTGCGGCAGCGGCTGGTCTGTCGCAGCTCATCGTGATCGGCTCAGGTCGTGGCATGCACGAAGTGGAGACGGCGCTGCACTACGCGCGCAGCCACAGCCACTTGTACGCGGCGATTGGCGTGCATCCGCACGACGCCTGCGC
>JAGNNG010000238.1 GCA_017990795.1 Deltaproteobacteria bacterium | reverse complement strand
GTGGCGGGCCGCTAACCGAAAACAGTCATTCCCCCCCACTCGAAAAACACGAGAATCATCAAACGGTGCAAAAGCAGATCTCTGAGCGTGCGATCGTCTCGCTGATCGGTGCAGTCCAGTTCGTCAACGTCCTGGACTTCATGATGATCATGCCGCTGGGTCCAGATCTGGGGGCGGCGCTGGGCATTCCCGCTTCCAAGCTGGGCCTGCTCAGCTTTGGCTACGCCGCCGCAGCGTCGGTGGCAGGAGCGCTCGGCGCGCTGATTTTGGACCGCTTTGATCGGCGCAATGCGCTGGCGCTGACCCTGGTCGGTCTGGCGCTGGGCACGATGGCGGGCGGACTCTCGATCGGCATGTGGAGCATGCTGCTGTCGCGGGTGCTGGCGGGGCTGTTTGGCGGGCCGGCGACCTCGGTGGCGATGGCGCTGCTGGTGGATGTGGTACCGCAAGAGCGGCGCGGTCGCGCGATCGGCTCGATCATGGGCGCATTCTCGGCGGCGTCGGTGCTGGGCGTTCCTGCCGGGCTGTGGCTGGCGCGGCATGGCGGCTGGCGCTCGCCGTTTTTTATCGTCGGTAGCCTGGGCGTAGTGGCCGCTGTGGTGACGATGTCGGTGCTGCCGCAGATGCGCGCGCACCTTTCGCGCAGCAAGCAGCAAACCCCCGACGCGCCCGAGCCCGAGGTAAACCTGCTGAAGATCCTAGGTCGGCCCGAGGTGCAGTGCTCGCTGCTGCTGGTGATGCTGACGATGATCTCTAGCTTTTCGATCGTGCCCAACATCGCCGCCTACCTGCAGTTTAACCAGGGCCTGCCACGCCAAGACCTCGAGTACCTGTATGCGATGGGCGGCTTTGTCAGCTTTTTTTCGATGCGCCTGGTCGGTCGCCTGGTCGATCGCGTTGGTAGCAATCGCGTCGCAGTCGTTGGCACGCTGCTGTTTCTAAGCGACCTTGTGTGCGGCTTTTATTTCCCCGCCATGCTGCTGCCGATTCCGGTGGTGTTCGTCGCCTATATGGTCGCGACCTCGACGCGCGCGGTGGCGATGAACACGGTGACGACGCGAGTGGCGCTGCCGCACGAGCGCGCCCGCTATCAGTCGATGCAGTCGGCGATTCAGCACCTGGGGCAGGGCACCGGCTCGCTGGTCGGCGCCGCGCTGCTAAGCGAGCTGCCCAACAGACAGCTGGTCGGCATGTCGCACGTGGTCCTGCTGGCGATGGTCCTGGCCGCACTGCAGCCGCCGCTGCTGTGGGTGCTACAGAGACGAATCGCACGACGCTCGGAAAAGTAGGGGCGGGGTCTTTGTAAGTAGGGGCGTGCGTCTTGCCGCGTTAGGAAAGAAGCGCGCATGTTGCTCCCTAAATCGGTCAGGGGGGCAGGCTGGCGCGTGAATCGGGTGGTGCCACGCTGCGTGTTATCGTCGCGGAATGAGTACGACCCCGGGTACGTGCATAGGTCCGTATCGCATCCTGTCTTCCTTGGGCCGTGGGGGTATGGGGGAGGTTTTTTCCGCCGTTCATGAGCGTACGGAGCAGGTGGTGGCGCTAAAGCTGCTGACCCAGCTGGAGCCCGCTAGCAGTGCTCGCTTTATTCAAGAGGCGCGTGCGCTGTCGCAGCTTGATCATCCGGGCGTGGTGCGCTTGCTGTTTTTGGGGCAGACAGACGATGGCGTGCCGTATCTGGTGATGGAGCAGGTAGTAGGCTGCAGCTTGCGTACGCTTCTGCAAGAGCATCCACGCGGACTCCCTTACGAGCGGGCGCTGGCGCTGGTTGCGCGCACGGCCACGATCATGACGACGGTACATGGCTGTGGCATTTTTCACCGCGATCTGAAGCCGGACAACATCCTGCTGCCGGTGCGCTCGGTGGACTCGCAGGCCGGGGATGTTGTGGACGCAGTAGAGGCGGTAAAGATCATCGACTTTGGTATTGCTCGGGTGCCGCCACCGCAGCAGCTGGGCACAGACACCTTGGTGGATACCGCAGCACAGGGGCCGCTGTGGCTGGGGACGCCAGTGTACATGGCTCCAGAGCAGTGTCGTCGGGGCCTGACCCTTGGGCCCGCCGCTGATGTCTACGCGCTGGGGGTGGTGTTGTATGAGCTGCTCTGTGGCCATCCTCCCTTTCAAGCCGAAGACAGGGTGGAACTGGCCGCGCAGCATCTATATCAGGCACCGGACCTAAAGAGTGTGGCACCGGGACCGCTGCGGCTGCTGCTCGGTCGCATGCTGGCCAAGGAGCCCGCGCTTCGTCCTACGATGGCAGAGGTCGCAACGGTGCTGTCTGGGTCTGTCGGTCCTGCGCGCAATCGTCGCTTGCTCTTGGCCTACCTGCTGGGCAGTGCTGGGGCCAGTTCGCTGCTGCTGATCGGTCTTGGTGCCAAGCGGTGGCCGCAGCTTTCGCGTGACAGTTTCAGCAGCTCTAAAAAAAGAGCAGGTCGCGCGATAGCTGGAGCCGAAAACGGCATCTCTTCTGGGCAGATGCTCCCGTCATGCCTAATTGCGCTCACCCACATGGAGTGGGGCACTGCTCCTGCAGAGCCTGAGCTGCGCGGCTGCTTTCCTGAGTCTTACCAAAAGCTCCCACTGCTATCGGTCGCAGCACCAGTCACCGGAGCGGCGGAGAGCGGTAACTTTGCCGCCGCCAAAGTGGTCCTGACTTCGTGGTTTGAGCAGACGGTCCAGCCGCTACTGGCCAAGCATCCCGGCTATCGCGTGGTCTACTTCGGGGTCGCGCCGATTCCGCTGACTGTCTACCTTGGCTGGCTGCTCCGCTCGCTGCCTGCGGTGGAGGTGCGGCTGCGTCATCACGAACAGAAGCGCTTTTTGCCGTGGCGTCATCGGTCTGATTCAGCTCGGCTCCTACCGGCCAGGTGGAGCCATGAGCGCAGCGGCCAGCCTGGTGATGTGGTGGTGCGACTGTCGACCTCGTACACCGTGAATCATGCGGCAGTACGGGCGGCAGTACCGAGCGCGCTTTGTGACATTGAGCTGACCTTGGAGCGCCCCGCCCCCGACGCCTTCTGCTGCGCCGAGGAGCTGTTACATGTCGCCAAGTGCTGGCATGAGCTTCTGACGCAGATTCCGGAGCGCTTTCCGCAGGTGCAGCGGGTTCACCTGTTTGCCTCCGTGCAGGCCGGGGTCGCGCTGCTGCTGGGGACTTACCTGAGCCGCGCGATGCATCCGCCCCTTCTTACGTACCAATACCAGAATGGCACATTCGTGCCGAGCCTGGTTGTAAACCCCGCAATTACCAAACCAATATAGAGGTAAATTACATGACAATGCAGCCATATTTCAATGCTTTCCATCGAGCTATCTTGCTTGAGGATAATCAGCACTACTCCATTGTTCGTGAGGTCAGAGAAGAAGTTATGTCGAACTTTCGTTCGGCGAATGCCGTATCGCGGGAATGGACTTTTCAAACATACAATTGGGGTAGTTATGCGATGGGCACTGGAATTAGGCCGCTTGCCGGTCTCGAATATGATGTCGACCTTGGGCTTGTGTTTAATGTGCGGCCAGATGAGATGGATTCGCAATTATTGAAGGAATCTGTTTATAAAAGGTTAATAAGCTCTGGATATCGACCAGAGTGGAAGCGACCTTGCCTTAGTTTGGCATTTAATGGTTTTCATATAGATATGTCAGTCTGTAGCCGCGAAGGTGGCAGACTTTTCCTCGCTGAAGGCAAGCAACACGATGGTCGTGCGCGCTGGCGACCAGATGGTATGGAGTGGTTTGTGCAGATGATTAGCAGTCATCCCAATCCGACTGATTCGCAACAGTTTCGCCGGGTTGTGCGTTATCTAAAGCGCTGGAAGGATGTCCACTTTGGTTCTGATGGCATGAAAGGCCCTGTTGGTTTAGCGCTAACCGTGATGGCTTATCACTGGTTTCCAACTAACTGTGATGATCTTGGTGCATTGCGCACAATCGTTAGAAATGCAATTACCTATTTTTCTAATGGAAACTTAGCGCTTAAATTTCCTTATGAGCCAAGCGATGATTTGTTGCGGAAAATGAGTAGAGATCAAGTCCTGCAGATGCTGGGAAGATTTAGAATGTTAGGTGCCTGGTTGGACAACGCTGCTACATATCAGCGTCCAGACTATCTAGTACAGGCATTTGGTTCTGACTTTCCCGCGTATTAACAAATGACCACCAAGACCCCTGACGAGTTGGCTGATGTAGCGGTGATCATTGCTGCGGCGCAAAGTGGGGATGGGCCTTCGCTGCGGGTGCTGGTGAAGCGTTATCAGTCCCACCTGCTGCGGCTGGCTCGTGCTCGCTTGCGCTCGATGCCGGAAGGTCAGCGGCCTTCCGATTTGGTGCAGGACACGCTGGAGCGTGCCGTCCGCTGCTTACACCAGTTTCAGGG
>JAGNNG010000237.1 GCA_017990795.1 Deltaproteobacteria bacterium | reverse complement strand
GCTAAAAAGAGTGGATCAGAACTAGCTGGGGCAGGGCGGGGATCAGCGACGCGTGCAGACTACTTGACGCCGGTCTTTTCAGAGCCAAAGGCGCCTTTGATGCGGGCCCAAAAGCCCATGCGGGCTTGGGTTGTGTTGGCCGGATCGGGCGCCTCGGGGGCGGTCTGCTGAGACGCGGTGGCGCTGGGTCGCGCGTCTGCGGTCTGGGCAGAGGCGGCTGCCGGAGCGCTTTGAGGCTCGTTGCCGCTGATGATCTGGACCACGTTGTCGCTAGAGTCCGACGACATCCCCGCTGACGACACCGAGCCGCTGACGATCATCTCGATGCTGCTGCCGCTGATGCCAAGGGACGGGTCCTGTCCTCCGTCTTCGGGTAGCGAGGCGAGCATGCAGGCCTGGATCTCTTGTGCCTCGGCTTCGTAGTCGGCGCGGAACAGCGAGCGGACGTGCTCCTTCATCTCTTTGGGGTCAAAGCGATACGGGGCCAAAAAGGCCTGCAGGTCGGCACCTAGTTCAGCCGCGGACTGATAGCGGTCGGCGACATCGCGAGCCAGCGCCTTCATAACGATGCGGTCCAGTGCCTCGGGCACGCGGCGGTTAAACTTGCTGGGCGGTAGCACGTCGACGTTGCGCACGCGCTCCATCAGCTGAAACTCGGTGTCGCCGCGAAACAGTTTCTCGGTGGTCAGCATCTCGTGCAGGATGATTCCCGTCGAGAACACATCGGTGCGGGCATCGACCGGCATGCCGCGAATCTGCTCGGGCGACATGTAGCTGAACTTGCCTTTTAGGACGCCGATCTCTGAGGTGAACTTGACCATGGCCTGCGCGATGCCAAAGTCGAGCAGCTTGACCTCGCCGTCGTAGCCGATGCGCACGTTGGAGGGCGACACATCGCGGTTCACGATCGCCAGCGGCTTGCCATCTGCATCCAGCAGCGTGTGAGCGTAGTGCAGACCCTCACACATCTTGGCGGTGATGTAGCAGGCGTGGGGCATCGGGATGCGCCCGCTGGTCTCTTGGCAGCGTCTTAGGATCTGGGTTAGATCCTTGCCGCCGATGTACTCCATGGCGATGAAGTAGCGGCCATCGGTGCGGCCAATCTCGTAGGTGCGCACGATCGACGGCTGGTCTAGGAGCACTGCGAGCTTGCCTTCGCGCACGAACATCTCGACGAAGCGCGCTTCTTTGGCAAGCTGTGGGCGCATGCACTTGATGGCGTACATGCGGGCTGTTCCTGCCCCCGGTCCCGTCGATGGCGCGGTGCGACCCCGAGCGCGATAGACCTCGGCCATACCGCCCCGAGCAATCATGCCCATAAGCAGGTACTTCCCAAAGGACTGCGGGTTTTTCGCCGAGCCGGGGTTTAGCTTGTCTGCTGCGGATTCGGTAGAGCTCATCTAAAAGTGTCCCAGGCTTTCTTCGCCTGCTGGCCCCTTAACTGCTGGTGTCCTCGGCCCTGTCACGGCCACTTTCTGTGCAACGTCTCGCAACCTGCAGGCCCCCGTAAAAGTTGTGAAGTGGCACGCTTGCTGTGATGCGCGTGCAAACCTAGGTTCCGTCGATAGATTTCATCGCGAGCAGAGCCGTATTTTAGGGTCCGCTGGCCCCACCTGCGCAGCCTCTGTCCGGACACTGCCGGAGGTTAAGCCCCGGTTAGGCTTAGGTATAGGGCAACCACAAAGACTGTATCAAATACAATATCACGCTCTGGAAGCGCGCGCCCAAAGGATACGTGCCTTGCTGCTGGCTTGCTAGCTGGGATATGCTCATAGCTTCCAGTGGCTAAGTTTGCTTTAGGTAGGTCCGCTTGGGACAGGCTGGTTCAGGGGCAGCAGCTAGAGCCCTTGGGCTTTAGGAAGACGGCGACGGCAGCAAAGAGATGGCTGTGAGGGGGCTTAGGCCGCTTGGAGCGCTGGTGCCGCTCGGGTCGGGGGCCAGCAGGCGAGTGCAAAGGCAAGCGCGAGACAGCCGCGCTGGGACATAAAGGGACGAGTCGGAATGGGTCTACCAAATCCTGGGGCTACAGTGCGACCAAAGGCCGATGCGAAAGCGCGCGCTTGCGCCGTCGTTGTCGACAAGAGTCGCCCCGTTGCAAAGAAGCTGGCCCGCGTGCTGGTCAGCGCTGGGTATACGGTCAAGACCTTTGAAGAGCTACAGACTCCACTTGTGCAGGTCATCCAGGCCGAGCCCGCAGTGCAGCAGTGGCTGCTAGTCGGTGAGTCTGGGGCCGCCGCGGCCATTGGGGCTGCTCTGTCATCTAAAGAAGCAGGCAAGGACGCAGCCCGCCGGGTCTTCGGCGTGGTCTATGGCGGCGACGGTGAGATCGACGTACCGACGGTGTGCGAGAGCAGCGGCGTGCTGGGCACCCTGGGTGTGCGTCCGGGCTCGCAGCGGCTGGATCTAGAGTCAGAACTGCTGGGTTTGGCCAGCTTTCTGCGCGGTCAGCCGCTGCTGCCGCTGCAGGCGTATCTGCTGTGGGGCGCGCAGGCGTTTAGCACTGGCATCACCAACATCGGCGGTCGAGATGCCGCAGAGGCGCGCCTCGTCAAGCTGTGTACCGACCATCTGAATGTCTCGAAGCGACTGGCCGACAGCATTGGCGAAGTTGTCCACGAGCTTATTACCAATGCGATGTACGATGCGCCTGTCGATCAGAAAGGACGCCCGCTGTACGCGCACGACCGCACCGCCCCCATCGAGCTACCGGCTGAAGATCGCGTGATCTTTCGCTATGGTACCGACGGCTCGCGGCTGGTGGTTGAGACCTCTGATCGATTTGGTCGGCTGCGTCGTAGTGACCTCTTGCGGAGTCTACGTCGTGCTGCCTCGGGCCAAGTGAATCGCGGTCCTGGCGGCGCTGGGATCGGGCTTTCGCTGGTGTGCCGAACCGCGGCCACAGTGCAAGTCGACGTCGAGGCGGGAGTGCGCACAAGAGTGACTGCAGTTCTTGATCTTGAACCGGCACGCTCGGGGGGCAGCGACGGTCCGCGCCCGGGGCGTAGTCTGATTTTTCCTGACCTGGCTCCTGCGCCTGGGTCAACCTGAATCACTGATGGGCTAATGTCGTGACCAACGAAGAACGCTCTGGCATTTTAGGTGCCGTACAGCCTCCGCCGAAACTTCTTATCGAGCGCCTGACCGACGGGGACGTAACCTGTCTACGACTGGCTGGCACGATCGATGAGCAGTTTGATGCACCCGGTTTGGCACTGACGATCACTTCCAAGTACATCCTGCTGGACCTTGGCGGGGTGGACCGGATTTCGTCATTCGGCATTCGGCAGTGGGTAGACTTTATCGCCGCCATCGGCCCGCGCCTGGCCGGTATCTACTACGTCGAGTGCTCGCCCAAAGTCGTCGACCAGTTCAACATGGTCGCAAACTTCGGCGGGCCCGGTTACATCGTCAGCTTCTACGCTCCCTACCGCTGCGACACCTGCGAGCAAGAGCGCCGGCTGCTGTTTCGCACCGACGAGGAGACGCCGCTGTGGCGCGCCGGTCAAGCCCCGCCCTCGACCTGTCCTACCTGCAACAATCCCGAGGACTTCGACGAGGAGCCCGCGACCTACTTCCATCACGTCGCGCAGCAGCCGATGGCGCAGCTCCCGCGCGAGATCATGACCTTTTTGCGCGTCCACCTGTCTTACGGGCAGGGCGGACAGCGCAAGCTCAAGATCGAAAAGCGCATCGAGGGACGTTGCACGTACTTAAAGCTCTCGGGCGACTTGGACAGTGATCTAAAAGCGCAGAAGCTGGCCGACGGTCTGGAAGGCGAAGTCGTCATCGATCTGGGCGGCATCTTGTCGCTGGACCCAGTGGGCTCGGCGCAGTGGCGCAAGCTGATGGGGCTTTTGGAAGCCAAGACCGGCGGCGATGAGCAGGTCGAGCGCGTCAACCTGATGTCGGTGCCCGCGCCGTTTCTAGAGCGCCTGGGCAAGCCAGAAGATCTCACCAGTAAGGGGCAGGTGCTGTCGCTGCTCATTCCTTATAACTGCGCGCGCTGCCGAGCGACGACGCAAAGGCTGGTGGATCTGGCGCAGCACGGCGACGAGCTACGCCAGGGCAAAGTGCCGAGGATTAAGTGCGGCTTGTGCGGCGGCCCTGTGACCTGCGTTGTCTCTGAGACGTGGTTTGGTCGTTTGCAGACGCTGCCGCAGACCGTGGTGTCCGAGGAGCTGAAAAAGACGCTGGCTCGACTGGCCGCTGCCCCGGCGCCGAGTTTGCCGCAGGCCGGTGGGCGAGCGACGATGGGTCCAACGTCAGGACTGGCGGCCATTCCGGTGGCTGGTCAGGCTGCACCATCTACGCCGGGCTGGACCCAGCAGCCGGTTGCAAGCAGTGGCACCGGACCGTCGCTGCCGCAAAACCCTCGGATGACGCTAAACCCTCTGA
>JAGNNG010000236.1 GCA_017990795.1 Deltaproteobacteria bacterium | reverse complement strand
GGTCGGTGGCGCGGGCTTGCCGGCTGCTGCGGCATCTAGCTGCTGCCTGGCTTTGCGAGCGGCAGCGGCCATCGCCGGATTGATGACCTGCAGCGGCATCGTGGCGCGCAGCTCTTTGTTGATCACAGGCGCGGGCGCGGCTCCGGGCTTACCGCCTTGGCGCATCGACGCTGCACTGGCGCGCTCTTCAGCGATGGCAGCGGCGCGGGCTTGGCTCTGCTGCTGGATGATCTTGTTGTAGAAGAGCTCGCGCATAAACCGCCCGAGCGCCTCGCGACTGGCATCCCAGCCCGCCTTGTTGACAAAAGCCTGCAGCGCATCGACGAAGGCCTTGGCCGAGTCCCAGCGATCTTTGGGCTCCATCGCCAGCGACTTGAGCACAATCTCGTCGAGCTCTTTGGGCACGTCGGGATTGAGCAAGATCATCGAGGGCGCGGGCTCCTCGGTGACGGCGACCAGGGTGGCCAGGTCGGTGCCGCGCTTAAACAGGCGGCGCCACGTGATCAGCTCCCACAGCATGATGCCCGCCGAGAACACATCCGAGCGCGCGTCCAGCTGCCCGCTGCGCGTCTGCTCCGGCGACATATAGGCGTACTTGCCCTTGATCAGGCCCGCCTGCGTCTGCTCGTTTTCGCGCGACTGGGTGGCCTTGGCGATGCCAAAGTCGATGACCTTGACCACGCCGTCGTAAGTGACCAGCACGTTCTGCGGCGAGATATCGCGATGCACCAGGCCCAGCGGGCGACCGCTCTCGTCGGGCAGCGTGTGCGCGTGATGCAGGCCGAGGAGCATGTCCATGATGATGCGGCACACCACCGGCAGCGGCGGGCGCTTGTTTAGCTCATCTGAGCGCTGGGCGATGCCGCGCAGATCCTCGCCGGCGATGTACTCCATGGCCAGGTAGTGCGTGCCGCCTATCTCGCCCTGGTCAAAGATGTCGACGATGTTGGGGTGCTTCAGCCGCGAGGCCAGGCGCGCCTCGTTGAGGAACATGCGCACAAACTCGGCTTCCGAGCTGTGGTGGGAGAACAGGCGCTTGACGACGATGGGACCTTTGCGGTCCAGCGTGAAGTCAGGGCCCGGCTTGGCCAAGAAGATCTCGGCCATTCCGCCCTCTGTGAGCTTGCGCTCAAGCAGGTATTTACCGTATGGAATAGCCACGAGGGGTCTGCGCAAATCGTACGACGCTTTTACAAGCTGCGTCAACGTCGTACTGAAACTTGAGCGCAGGCAAGTATTGGCTTTTTCCGCTGGCCTGTAAGTCACATGGGGTCACAAAGTCCCAGGTTAGAGCGAAAAATCTCGGGCTTAGGGAGAGGGAGGACGCCCTGCTACTTGGTGCGAGAAATCTCGAATTTAGGAAGGATGCACTCTTGTTTGGTGCGAGAAACCTCGGAATTGGGTCGATTTTTGTCAGGCGCATCGCGGCGCTGCCAAAAAGTGCAAAAGAGCTGTGACCTTTTGCGCGGCTCCAGGCATCTTCAAAATATGAAAACCAGCGGGGCTTGGCGCAGTCGCCAAGAGTGAATCGGCTTGGACTTGGCCGCTGCCTGCCCTCTACCGGCCTTGGCCTTTCGCTGACAGCCCGCTTTTGCACCGCTTCCATTTGATTCACAGAGGAGACCATCGATGTTCGATATGTCGTATTCAGAAGAGCAGCTTGCGCTGCGCAAGACCGCGCGTGACTTTGCCCGCGCCCAGATTGCTCCGGTTGCCGGGCGGCTAGATGAAGAGGGCGAGTTTCCGGTCGAGCTGCTAAAGCGCGCCTGGGAGCTGGGCCTGATGAATCCTGAAGTGGCTGAGGAGCAAGGAGGCCTGGGCCTGTCCTGCCTATCGCACTGCCTGATCCAAGAGGAGATTGCGTGGGCCTGCGCCGGGGTCAATACCTCGATGGCGGCAAACTCGCTGGCGGCGCTGCCGTTGATGATTGCCGGCAACAAAGAGCAGAAGGACAAGTACCTGGGGTGGCTGACGCGGGAGCCGATCTTTGCTTCGTACTGCTGCTCGGAGCCTGATGCGGGCTCAGACGTGGCGGGGATGCGGACGCACTTTGTCAAAGACGGTGACGGCTACGTCCTAAATGGTCAGAAACGCTGGATCACCAATGGCGGCTACGCCAGCTTTTATACGGTGCTGGCGACGGCGGATGCCAAGCCCGAAAAAGACCTGAAGGCGCGCAATCGCAAGATCGCCTGTTTTGTCGTGGACCGCGACACGCCGGGCGTCAAGGTTGGCAAAAAAGAAAACAAGATGGGCCAGCGCGCCAGCAACACCACGGATGTCATCTTTGACGACGTGCGCCTACCCAAAGAAGCGCTGCTTGGGCAGGAAGGCGAGGGCTTTAAGATCGCCATGAAGACCTTTGATCGCTCGCGTCCGTGGATTGCAGCGGGGGCGGCGGGCGTTATCGCGCGCGGCCTGCACGAGAGCCGGGCCTACGCGCTAGAGCGCAAGACCTTCGGGGTGCCGATTGCGATGCACCAGGCGATTCAGTTCATGATCGCCGACATGGCGGTAGCGCTAGAGGCGACGCGGGCGCTGTGTCACAAGGCGGCGTGGATGGTGGACCAGGGACGGCTCGACTCGATTGTCTCGAGCATGGCCAAGCTGTATAGCGCCGATATGGCGATGAAGGTCGCGACCGATGCCGTGCAGGTGTTTGGCGGCTACGGCTACACCAAGGAATACCCCGTCGAGAAGCTGATGCGCGATGCCAAGCTGCTGCAGATCTACGAAGGTACCTCGCAGATTCAGCGCATGGTGATTGCCAAGCACATCCTCTCTGGCGACGGTCAGTAGCCTGTTGTCGTGGCCTTTCTGCGGTGGTCGCTTATGGCTGCCGCAGGGGCCGAGCTGCCTTCCCCGCGCGGGTTCTCTGCAATCCGGTTGTCGCCAAAAATCTCCTCGTGGTAGCGTCCCGCCATGTCGGTTTATCGCGTCCTTGTCGTCGATGACAACCAGAGCTTCTGTCAGCAAGTCGTAGCCAGCTTCGCCGAGCCCGCGAGTAAGGCCAGCGGTGAGGTCGTAATCGAAGCCCACGGCTGTCAGTCCGGGCAGCAGGCGCTGCCGCTGATCGCGCGTCATATGCCCAATGTGGTGGTGGTCGATCTGGTGCGGCTCGGCTCCGAGGGCCGCTTTCTAATCGAGCGACTGCTGAGCGAGCGCTCGCATACGCGTCATGCGCCGATGGTCCTGGCGCTGGTGCCAGTGGTGGGCGATTTTTCCGATCTGCCCGACGGTGTTGAAGTGCTGGTCAAGCCGATTTTCCCCAGCCAAGTGGTCTCGAGCGTGCGTCGCCTGCTGGGTCCGGCCCCGACTTTGAGTGCCTTGGACCTGCCGCGTCAGCCGACCGAGTTGCTGCCGCGCCTGACCCCGAGCGCCGTCGAGCATGTGCTGCCATCTTCGGGTGCGCGACCGCCGCTGGATCGCTTTGAAGAAGACTCGGACTTTGGCCCTGCCGATACGCTGCTGGCCCCGGCGGCGAGCATTCATGAGCTGGCGCGTAGTATGGCGCTGGTTCCGGATCTGCTGTCGCAGCCCGTCAAAGTCGCACCACCTGCATCGCCTGCTGAGCGGGGCTGGTCCGCCTATCCCGACGAAGACTCGGAGCATGGCGGTGGCGATACGACGACGCCGCTGATCGAGCTGGATCTGCGTGGTGATCTCTCGGGGCGCATCGATAGCAGCGGGCGGCCTGCCAGTGGTCGTCCTCGTCCGCCGCGCTCTGGTGGCGTGCCGCAGCCAGCGGTGGAAAGTGAGCATCTGGCTCTGTCTGGCAACGTTGCTTTGTGTCCGCTGATCGACGTGCTGGGCATGGTCGTAAGGCAGCGCCAGACCGGACTTTTGCAGGTGCAGACCTCAGGGCGGCGGATTGAGCTGGTGCTGACCGGTGGACGCTTGGCACAAGCGACCGCGCAGGGTTTCTCGGCGCTGCGCCTGGGTCGCTTCATCGTCGAGCAGGGAACTTTGCGGCAGCCAGAGCTGGATGCGGTGGTGGCGGCTCGTAGCTCGGCAGTGACGACGCCAGCGACGGCGCGCGAGCCCAAAGATCTGCTGGGTCAGCGACTGTCGCACGCGGGCCTGATCAGCAAGGATGAGCTGCGGCATGCGATTGCCCGGCAGTCGACCGAGATCTTGTACGAGGGCCTGCGCCTCTCGGTCGGGCGGTTTACGCTGGAGGCGACGACCGAGCTGCCGCCGGTGGCCCTAGACCCCGAGCTTGGTGGCGCGCTGTCGCTGGATCTAGAGGCGCTGCTGCTTGAAGGATATCGACGCATTCATGACTGGCACCAGCTGGACGCCGATGTCGCTGAGAGTGCTGTCTACGTCTGCACTCAAGGCTCGCAGGAGCGGTTGGCACAGCTGGGTCTGGCCCCGATTGAGCACACCGTTTTAACCC
>JAGNNG010000235.1 GCA_017990795.1 Deltaproteobacteria bacterium | reverse complement strand
GAACGCCAAGGTGAAGTGCTGGTGCTGACGCTGTGGAACCGCTCCCGGGCCAACGCGGTGGATGATCGCCTGCTGCTGGCGATCCGGACCGCGATCCTGGAAGAAGCTGAGCGCGGGGCAAGGGCGGCGGTGCTGACTGGATCGGGTGGGGTGTTCTGTGCCGGCTATGACTTGAATGCGCTGCCGGTCAGCCCGGATCAAGACTGGCTGCGGGGTCACGGCGAGCTGGAAGCCACGCTGCGGCTGCTGCGGGAAGGTCCGCTGCCGACTGTTGCAGCGCTGGGAGGCGCGGCGGTGGGAGCCGGCCTAGAGCTGGCGCTGTCGTGTGATCTGCGGGTCGCTCATCCCGAGGTGATTGTCCAGATGCCGCCGGTCAAGCTGGGGATTGTCTACACGCTGGAAGGAATCTGGCGGCTGGCGACGTTGTGTGGGGCGGCGCGCGCGCGGGAGCTGCTGCTGTTGGCCGAGCCGGTCACGGCGGAAGCGGCGCTGCGGCTGGGGCTGCTGTCGCGGGTGGTCAAGGCAGAGCTGGTGCTGGAGACAGCGCTTGCGCTGGCGCAGAAAATGGCGGCACAGCCCCGGGCGGCGGTGCAAGGGACGCGGCGACTGCTGGAACACCTGCTGCGTGAGGGTCCAACGCTCAGCGAAGCACAGGCTGCGGAGCTGCTGGCCTTGCGACTCGACTCGTGGCAGAGCCCGGAAGCCCACGCCGCCCGCGAAGCCCTCCGCCAGCGCAAAAACACCGACCTGCGCTAGGTTCGAGCCCTCTTTTTCCACTGCGCCAGTGCTGCAAAGAGCTTCCGCTTCCTCTTTTTCCACTGCGCCAGTGCTTCCAAGAGCTTCCGCTCCCTCTTTTTTCACTGCGCCAGTGCTTCCAAGAGCTTCCGCTTCCTCTTTTTCCACTGCGCCAGTGACCCAAGCAGCTTCGGAGGGCTCTTTTCGGTCTGCGCCAGTGCGGCATCGTAGACGTGGGCCGGCTGTCGCGGATATGATGGGTTGCAGTGGCTTGTCTTCCTCATCGCTTGCCTAGGGCCCTGTGCGCGCTGGCGCTTTTGGTTGGGCTTCTTGTTCCGGTACTGGCCCAGGCCAGCTTCTTCGACTCATCGCCGGGCAAGCTGGCACGCGGGCACGCTGACCTGGAAGGCTCGGCCAACTGCATCAAGTGCCACCCGCAGGGCAAGCGCGAGGTCGATGAGAAGAAGTGCCTCGACTGCCACAAGCCCATCGCTGACCGCATCTCGCAGAAGATTGGCCTGCATGCCTCGCCCAAAGCGCTGGGGCGACCGTGCGTGCTGTGTCACAAGGAACACCGAGGCGTCGAGGCGGACCTCTACGGCTGGGTGACGATGGGCGGACAGCAGAAGTTCAACCACGACACCACCACCCGCTTCGCGCTGAGCGGTCGCCACTCGGTCGTGGAGTGCAAGGACTGTCACAAGCAGAAGACCGCCACCGGCCGCCCCAGCTTCCTGCTCGCCCCGATGGCCTGCGTCGGCTGCCACAAGTCCCCGCACGGCGAGCTGCACGAACAAGTTGCCAACTGCGAGCGCTGTCACGACGCCAAGAACTGGCGCGCGCTCGACCCGAGCAAGTTTGACCACAACCAGGACACGCGCTTCCCCATCGAAACCAAGCATGCCGGCGTGCCGTGCAACAGCTGCCACCCGCGCACGATGTTTCGGCTGACCAACTGGGCGACCGACTGCACGCCCTGCCACAAGAACGTCCACGGCGAGTCTCTGTTCGGTCAGAAGAAATGTACGATGTGCCACAGCGCCAAAGTCGATTGGAAGGCCATCGACTACGACCACAACCACAAGACCCGCTTTGCGCTGGAGGGCCCGCACAAGAAGCCGTGCGCTGCCTGCCACACTGCGACGGCGGCCAAGTCTCCGGGGCGCAACTGCGACGCTTGCCACAAGGACGCGCACGAGGGTCGCTTCACCAAGAGCGGCGACTGCACCGTCTGTCACTTGTCCACCAGCTGGGGCCCGGAGCTGAAGTTCGAGCACGGCAAGACCCGCTTCCCGCTGATGGGCCGTCACGCGGCGGTGTCGTGCCGCGCCTGCCACCGAGGCAAGAACCCCACCGAGTTCGAGAACTTCGACTCGATCGTAAAGTCAGTCACCACCGGCAAGGGCAAGAAGGCCACCACCGTCACCCTGGACTGCATGGGCTGTCACCAGCACGCCACCGTCCATAAAAAGCAGTTCACGTCGGACCAGTGCTTGCAGTGCCACCAGCGGCCCGGCGAGGTCAAGCAGAGCGTCGATGCCAAGTCGGTCAACGAGCGCGTCAAGATTGGCCACGGACCGGGCAAGCCGTTCCAGCTGATCGATGGCCACGTCATTGACGGCGTCCGCATCAAAGACTGTCGCGCGTGTCACAAGAACGACCAGTATCGCGACACTCCGTCGATGTGCGGCGCGTGTCATGAAGACCGGCTGCACAAAGGCTCGCTCGGCAAAGACACCTGCAACAACTGCCACGAGGGCGGGCGCTGGGCGGCGACCAAGTTCAACCACGACCAGAGCAACTACCCGCTTGTCGGCAAGCACAAAGAGGCGCGCTGCGAAGGCTGCCACCCGAGCCGACGCTACAAACCGACCCAGATGCAGTGCGGCGATAGCGGCTGCCACTTAAAAGACGACGCCCACCGCCGCAGCTTGGGCCTCCGCTGCGAGACATGCCACAACCCGACCGGCCAGGTCAGCTTCGACCACAACGATCCCAAGGCCAAAGACCGCTGGCGACTGGAAGGCAAGCACACGGCGGTGCGCTGCCAGGGCTGTCATACCTCGCAGAAGTACAAGCCGACGCCGAGCAACTGCCAGGACTGTCACGCCGACCCCGAGGCCCACAAGAACGAGCTGGGGATTCGCTGCCAGGGCTGTCACGAGCCGGCGACCTGGAAAAAAGTCCACACCGGCCACGACATCTTCCCGGCTCGCTTTGGCGGCGCACACGACCGACTGTTCTGCAAGGAATGTCACCCCAGCGGACGAGTGCTACAGGGCTTGGCGCAGCTGTGCATCGGCTGCCACCAGCGCGACGACGTACACCACAACTCGCTCGGGCCGCGCTGTAGCGACTGTCACACCCAGCAGACGTTCACCGGCGCGCGCTTCTATCACGATCGGGTCGGCTGCACCCTGACCGGCGTTCACCGCGTGCTGCCGTGCAATGACTGTCACAAGGGCGGCAACTACACCGGGCTGTCGCCGTCCTGCGTCGCCTGTCACCGTGACGATGCGGTGCGGGCAGCGGCCTTGCGCATTACCACCGATGGCATGCCGCTCGGCGCGGCCAATCGCCACGATGCCCAGGTGAGCTGCGGGGCCTGCCACAACACCGCCAGCTTCCGCAGCAGTCGCCTGGTTGGAACGGACTCGGTGTGCCGATGAGAGGGAAGCTACTTCTCGCGACGCTGCTGCTGCTGGGGCTGGGGCCAGTGCTTGCAGAAACCGATGCAGCCGCTCGACCGCTGTATCGCGGCAAGGTGTCGCTGACCGGCTTCTATTACACCGAAGACGATGGCGTAGACCCGACGCTGAACATCGACAAGCGCATCGCCACCAACTCGAACCTGGGGCTGATTGATCTGCGCGCAACGGTGCTGGCGTCACGGCTGTGGAAGGAGCGGCTCGACTTCAAGCTCGACTTCCGCCTACGCGTCACCGGCAGCCTCGACTTCGAGCGCAAGTTCGACAGCAACAGCAAGCTCTCGGGCGACGACTTTTACAAGACACCGCTCGGAACGTCGGCGCGGGGCTATCTGGGCGGTCGCGAGTACGACCTGCGCGAGGCCTACATCACCTTTCGCCCCGTCCCGACCTGGCACCTGTCAATCGGACGCATGTACATCGCCGAGACGGATGCCATCAAGGTCGATGGCGTTCGCGTTGGTCACGACTTTGGCTCGCACTGGTCCGGCAGCGCGTTCTTCGGCGGCTATCCCAATCCCTACTCTCGCTCGCTGCTGACCGATTACACCGCACCTTGTGGAGACGGCGTCGCCGGACTGCGCAACCAGACTCCGACCATCATCGCGGGATCTTTTGACGCCACCCCCGAGGAGCTGGCCACCCAGCAGTGCCAAAGCGACGGCGGCAAGTTCGGACTCGTCGGTGGGGCCGGGGCTCGCTATAGCTACGATGTGCTGTGGGGAACCGTCGGTGCGGCTGCGTCGTTCTTCTTTGGCCCGGGAGACGGCGGGCCAGTCGGTCCGAACTTCAGCGCCGTGGCTCCGATGGGTCAGGACCCGATCCAAGCCAACTTGCAGGCTCCGAGCGTCTCTCTCGATGCACCGCGAGTGTTTGTCAGCTGGTTTAACTCGTGGCGACCGCACGAGCGCGTTGACCTGATGAGCGACTTGGTGATCGACCTGTACGGCTCGGCGGGCCCGCA
>JAGNNG010000234.1 GCA_017990795.1 Deltaproteobacteria bacterium | reverse complement strand
CGCCGGTCAACCCGGCAAGACGATCGTCTACGTGGATGGCGTCATGGCTTGTGTCGATGACAGCTCCCGGGTCGATCAGATCCTGACCCAGCTCGAAGTCAAAAACCCCGGCATCCTCGCCCGCTAGCTCCCCGTCGCCTCTCCGCCTCGCCTTCTCATCAGACCTATCGCTCGGGCCGCTCGGACGAGGAACGTCCTTGCGACCTCGCTCCGCAGCGTGCAGCTAGAAGGCGGCGCTACCGGTGATGTCTTCGCCAATGATCAGTGTGTGGATGTGGTCGGTGCCCTCGTAGGTGAAGACCGACTCGAGGTTACACATGTGCCGACCGCTCTGGTATTCATCGGTGATGCCGTTGGCCCCGAGGAGATCCCGGGCGTTGCGCGCACACTCGAGCGCCATCTTGACGTTGTTGCGCTTGGCCAGGCTGACCTGCTGCGGCCTGACCTTGCCCGCCTCTTTGAGTCGTCCAAGCTGCAAGGCAAGAAGCTGCGCCTTGGTGATCTCTTGCAGCATGTCGACAAGCTTGAGCTGCACGAGCTGATGCGAGGCGATCGGCTTGCCGCCAAACTGCACCCGGTCTTTGGTGTAGGACAGCGCCTCGTCATAGCAGGCCATCGCCGCGCCGATGACCCCCCAGGAGATCCCGAAGCGCGCTTGGTTTAGGCACGACAGCGGCCCCCGCAGGCCCTTGACGCCCGGTAGCACCGCCGACTTGGGGACCAGGCAGTCCTCGAAGATCAGCTCGGAGGTGACCGAGGCCCGTAGCGAAAACTTGCCGTGGATGTCGCGGGTCGAGAAGCCCTTGCAGCCGCGCTCGACCAGAAACCCCCGCACCGCACCGTCCTCGCACTTGGCCCACACCACCGCCACCTCGGCCAGCCCGCCCGAGGTAATCCAGCGCTTCTCTCCGTTTAGCACGTAGCCGTCGGCGGTCTCTTTGGCCGTGGTCCGCATGCCGCCCGGATTGCTCCCGAAGTCCGGCTCGGTCAGGCCAAAGCAACCGATGAGTTCTCCGCTCGCCATCTTGGGCAAAAAGCGCTGCTTCTGCTCCTCGCTGCCGAAGGCGTGGATCGGATACATCACCAGCGCGCCTTGGACCGACGCAAAGCTGCGGATGCCGGAGTCCCCGCGCTCTAGCTCTTGCATGATCAGACCGTAGGCGACCGCATCGAGCCCTGGACAGCCATAGCCGACCAGGTTGGCCCCGAGCGCTCCCAAGGCCCCCAGCCGACGCGGCCAGGCACTGTCAAAGGTTCCGTTGCGAAAGTGCCGACCGATGACCGGCATGATCTCGTCGTCCACAAAGCGGCGGAAGGTCGCGGTGACGAGCTTCTCTTCATCGCTCAGCAGGTCGGCCATCTGAAAGTAGTCAACGCCGCCAAAGGGCATGGGGGGCCTCCGATCTAGGTGGGGGGGCAGTTTGGGAGTGGAACGTGCCGTCGGACGGCCTGGACGAGCAGCTCTTGACCTGCTCGAGTAATGGCCGAGTCCGCAGGAACTTCCTCGTAGGTGATCTCAAAGGTGGACCGCAGTCGGGTGCGGATCTCTTCCGCACGAGCGGCATAGGGCGGACCACCGGGATAGTCATGGGTATAGAACAGGCCGACCAGACGGCCTCCGGGACGCAGCAGGGCGGCGACCGCTTGTACATACTCGTCCCGCCGATGCGGCTCGATCGCACAGAAGCAGTTGTGCTCTACCACCAAGTCGTACTGCCCGCGCTGGCTGGCATCGCTCGTCGGCCAGCCAAACAGGTCTTGCTGTAAGAAGGTGACCCGATCGGACAGACCCTGCGCTGCGGCTTGTCGGGTCGCAATCGCCACCGCTGCTGG
The DNA here is from genome assembly GCA_017990795.1 of Deltaproteobacteria bacterium. Taxonomy (GTDB): domain Bacteria; phylum Myxococcota_A; class Polyangia; order Palsa-1104; family JAEUJZ01; genus JAGNNG01. Next base: position 2,576 of record JAGNNG010000234.1, on the reverse strand, counting down.
TGCAATGTCGATGCCGACCACCTGCGACTCCGGTGGGCCCAGGCGGGCCAGCAGCAGCGCCTCATGGCCACGGCCACAGCCCACCACCAGGGAACGCTCGCCACGCAGCGGCGGATGGGCGGTCAAGTATCGGACGAGCGGCGGGGTCGCCTTGCCCATCTCCCAGCCATCCCCGCCATGCTGATACAGGTATTCCCAGCGTGCTTCGGGACTGAGTCCGGGTGGATCGGGCTTGCGGGCCACCGCCTCGCGCCGGGCTGTCCGCGCCAGCTCACGCAGCAGGGTCTGGAGCGCTTGGTAATCGAGTGACTCGGTCGCTTCGCCGCAGCGCACCACGACGGTCTGGGCCTCGGCGTCCAGCCACAGCTCATCGAACCAGCCGCCCGGCGGCAAGCGCCCCGAGGTCCGCAGGTACGAAACCAGCGGCTCTCCACCGGCCAAGATGCGCTGAGTCGACTCCGCGCCCAGCTCACAATCGACGACCCGCTCGGGGTGGTTGGCACGGACTTGGGTGGTTAGCTTGCCGACGTCAAGGTGCAGCGATCTCAGTTCCACCAGCAGGCTCCTTGGGCTTAGCCGAACACTTTCTTCGTGAGCCCGCCGTGCGCATCGAGCGACAGCACTTCCTCGAAGCCACCCACCGACTCGCCCGCCACGAACAGCAGTGGAAACTCGGTCGCATGGGCCTTGGTGAGCGCCCAGCTCCGCGTCGCTTCGTCGTCCGTCACATCCAGCACCTGATAGGGGATACTGCGACCCTTGAGGACGTCTTCGAGCCGCTTGCGCTCTCGCACGAACTGATCGGTCACATAGAGCATGACCGGGGCCGCCTCTTTCTTGACGGTGGCGACCTGACCGTTCCGCGCCTTGTCAGCCAGCGCTTCCAGCCGCTCGGTCTCAGCCGTGCGCCGCGCCAGCTCTTCTTCCGAGGCCAGCGGACGCCCAAACAGGTCGTTCACAAACCCGGCAGCCCGCCGGGCATAGCGCACCGGCGGAATGAAGTTGCCTGTCTCTGAAGCGATCACGGAAAACGCCAGGGTCTTGCCGCGACGAAGCACACCCTCAACAGCTTTTTTCATAGGTGACCACTCATTACGCGGCAGCCACAAGGCTGTCAACGGCAACCTATGCCGCCCGGTAGGCAGCTATTTGCGGACGATCACGCGGGTGCCGCGACCGGTTGCGGTGCTGCTGTGATAGGAGGGCGTGGTGATGGTGTGCCAGCCAGCCGGCAGATCCGGCGAGGTGAACGCGAAAAACTGCGCGGCGGCGGACGGGCTCAGGTTGACGCAGCCATGGCTGACCGCGTGCCCCAGCTTGTCGTGCCACAGCACCGCATGCAGACCGATGCGACCGTTGAAGAACTGGGCGTGCGGCACCTCACGAAAGTCGTACTGCGACGGTGCCCCGGCCAGGTTGGCCATCGTCTGGGTGAGGTACTTGCGGTAGATATAGAAAGAACCTGGGGGCGTCGCACCGTGGACTCCCGTTGAAACCAGCGCAGCGAACAGGGGCTTTGCACCTTGGTAGGCGGTGGCGACCTGCTCGCTCAAGTGGATGTCGATCCAGCGCTCATCGGGAGCGACCCCAGCGGGGGCCGCCATCGGCATCAGCCGTCGTAGCTGGCCCGTCTCGACCTCGAACTGACTGGCTGACACCCACGCGGGACGACTCGACCCCACCGCACGCAGCGCAGCGCGGGTTGGTTCAGGTAGCAGCACCGGCTGACGCCCCGGGAAGCTGTCGCTGCCTTCGGTCACGTAGAGCACGGCATACCTTGGCAGATACGCGACCGGGCCGGCCTCTGACTTGGGCAGAAACACCGGGACGCCATCCTCTCCATCCGGAGGCACTGCCCACGCCAGTCGCAGTCCGGGCGGCACCGAATCCACGTTTACCGCCGGGGCCGAGGGCGGCTCAAACAGCTTCACATCGCTGCGCGGCAGCCACTGTCGCCCGATGATCTGGACCACCTCATCACTGGCCTGGGTGACCGTGATGCCATCGCCCTTGTGCAAGATCGTACGCAGGAAGTGTCCGGCGCTGCCCCTTAGCTTGGTCACCAGCGCCGAGATCACCCCGTAGCGCAGCTTCTGCCAGCCGGTCCCTTTTTCTTGGGCGGGCGGGCTCGACAGGTAGCCGGGCTCGACCGTGACCTCGGCGGCACACACGTAGCCACTCGGCAGCGCTGACAGCCACCAGCGACACAGTCCGGTCTTGGTCTGTAGCGACTGCCCCACCAGCATCGCGGTATGGCCCCGCATCTCTCCCATGGTGGCGGCGGCCAGGCTTGGCAGGGCATGCACCTTGACCGGCAGATCGCGGCGCTTCGGCAGAGCCCAGCGCACCGCGATCTCACCAGCGGGTGGCGGCTCGTATTCGCGCACGGGTGGCGGCGTGACCAGGTTGCCAACGCGCAGCGCCTCGCGGTTGCGAGGTATCTCACGCAGCCCTCGCCCCGGTGACAGCGTCGGCCGGTGCAGCGGTGCAGAGAACCGGCCATGCCTCGGCCCTCCCCACGCCTGCGCCCCCCCGAGCGTCACCAGCAAGAGCAGCCCCCACGGACTGTGCATACG
>JAGNNG010000233.1 GCA_017990795.1 Deltaproteobacteria bacterium | reverse complement strand
AGACTGGCTCGGCGCAGCTGGCCTATCGCACGCTGGTCGAGTACACAGATGCTGCCGGGTTCCAGCTGGATGTCTTGATTCTGCGGGCCAGCGACGGTGTCGTCCTAGATCATACGACTCAGGTTCAAGATGCGCTGAACCGTAACATCTATGATCTTGGTGGCGCTTGTTTGCCCTTTGGCGGTAGTCCTCCCGGCATGTTGAAGCGAGCTGAGGGGGCAGCAGCGACTACCGATGCTTCCGTGAACAACATCTACGATCATCTGGGCACGACCTATCACTTCTATAAAAATTTCTTTGACCGCGATTCCTACGACGGCAAGGGTGCAGAGCTGAAGGCGAGCGCGCATGTAAAGTTCTTTACCGGCTCGGGGTGCTCAGGGGCCAATGCCGCTTGGCTTGGGAGTCCGAACTTTCAGATGGTGTACGGCGATGGCGATGGCATGGTCCTCAAAGACCTGAGCTTGGCGATCGATGTGACGGCCCACGAGGTGACGCACGCCGTGACCAACCTGACCTCGAACTTGACATACAAAAACGAGTCGGGCGCCCTAAACGAGGGCATGAGCGATATCTTCGGCTCGGGCGCAGAGGCCTGGCAGGCCTCCGGAGGCTCTGCCGCTGGCAATCCTGCAAGCGTCACGCACACTGCGGATACCTGGCTGCTAGGCAAGGAAGTGGCAGGGCCCAAGCTGACCGGCGGTGCGCTGCGCTACATGGACAATCCCACGCTTGATATGCAGAGCAAAGACTACTTCCCAGAGCGCTATACCGGCACGGGTGACAACGGCGGCGTTCATCTAAACAGCGGTATTCCCAACCTGGTACACGTGCTGATTACGCAGGGTGGCAAGCACCCGCGCGGCAAGACCAACATCGATGTCAAAGGCATCGGTCTAGAGAAGTCGCTGCGCATCTTCTTCCTGGCCAATACCAAGCTGTTCACTGCGACAACGACGTTCGAGGCGGCTCGCTACGCAACTGCGCAAGCTGCCGAGAACCTGTATGGTCGCTGCTCGCAGGAGTGGATGACGGTGCAGAATGCGTGGGACGCCGTTGGAGTTACGGGTCAGTGGAGCCTGTGCGTTCGTCCGAAGCCTAAGTTCTAGCGTTACAGTGCGGCGCACGTGACGCGGTTGGTGTCACGTGTGCTCCGCACGAGTCGTTGTTTTTCGAAGAGCTTAGGAAGCAAAAAAGCGGGCGGAGTCTGCAGTGAACTTTGCAGATCCGCCCGCTTCTTTTTTAGGACAAAGCAGAATTCAGAACGACGTACTTACTTGGCAGCGTCGCGGAGCTGGGCGGCCTTGCCGGTGTGCTCCCAGGTGAAGTTGGGCTCGTTACGACCGAAGTGACCGTAGGCTGCCGTCGCGCGGTAAATGGGGCGTAGTAGATCCAACTCCCGGATCAGCGCGGCGGGGCGGCAGTCAAAGTGAGTACGGACCAGCTTCTCCAGCGCTTCATCGCTGACCTTGCCGGTACCAAACGTCATGACGTTGATCGACACCGGAGCGGCTACGCCAATCGCATACGCAATCTGCACTTCGCAGCGCGACGCCAGACCTGCAGCGACGATGTTCTTGGCGATGTAGCGCGCGTAGTAGCAAGCGGAGCGATCCACCTTGCTGGGGTCCTTGCCCGAGAACGCGCCGCCACCGTGACGACCCCAGCCGCCGTAGGTATCGACGATGATCTTGCGGCCTGTTAGACCGGAATCTCCCATCGGTCCACCGACGACAAATCGTCCGGTTGGGTTTACCAAGTAGCGGGTGTTGCTATCAAGCAAGTGGGTCGGAATCTCTTTCCGGATGACTTCCTCGATGATGGCTTCTTTGAGGTGCTTGTGCTCAACGTCTGGCGAGTGCTGGCTGGAGATGACGATTGTGTCGATCGCCACTGCCTTGTTGTCCACGTAGCGCACGCTGACCTGCGATTTTCCGTCGGGGCGCAAAAAAGGCAGGGTGTTGTTCTTGCGAACGGTGGCCAAGCGGTGCGACAGCCGGTGGGCCAGGGCGATAGGCATCGGCATCAGCTCGGGAGTATCGTCGCAAGCGTAGCCAAACATCATGCCTTGGTCGCCAGCGCCTTGCTCATCTGGGTTGTAGACGCCGTGACCATCTACGCCAAGGGCGATGTCGGGCGACTGTTGCTCTACTGCGACCAGAACGCCGCAGGTCTTGTAGTCAAAGCCCATGTCCGAGTGCGAGTAGCCGATGTCTTTCACGGCATTTCGCACGATGGTCGGAAAGTCCACGATGGCTCGGGTGGTAATTTCCCCGGCCAGCATGACGTAGCCCGTCTTGCTAAGGGTCTCGCAAGCCACGCGAGCAGTCTTGTCTTGAGCCAAGATGGCATCCAGAACGGCATCAGAGACTTGATCGCACAACTTGTCGGGGTGGCCTTCGGTAACGGACTCCGACGTAAAAATGAAGGTCGACATTATTGCTCCTAAGCAATTGCAAACAGGCTAATGGCTGGGGCAACCCCAGAGATGAAGTGTGCTCGGTACTGGTTACTTACCCACACACATTTGGGAGGTTTTCCTTTAAGCCGGGGTCAGAAGTCAATGTAAATGAAGGAGCGATCTTCTGATCCGGACCACAGCAGCAGGAAAACAACCAGGAGGGCAAAGAAAAGCCCCAGCAACATATCGCGCAGCACCGGGAACTGACTTTGGGGCGAGGCTTTTTGGTGGGGCATGTGCGAGTCGGTGCTGCAGACCGGCCTGCTCACCCAGGATGAGTTTGGAGGCTCGGTTTGAGTCTGAGAAGTGGATTTGTTTGGTCTGCGTGGTCAGTCGCAGCGCAGGACTTGGACCGTCGGGGCGCCTACGCTGGCTAATCGAGCGGCAGGAACTTGACTAGGACGATCTCATACTCGCGCATGCCTTTGGGGGTGCGGACAGAGATAACATCGCCTTGCTCGCGACCGATGAGCGCGCGCGCTACCGGGGCGGTGATGCTCATACGGCCTAGCTTGATGTCTGCTTCGCTCTCGCCCACGATGGCGAAGGTCTGCTTTTCGCCGCTGGCAGTGTCTTCGATGGTGACGGTAGCGCCAAAGACCACGCGCTTGCCCGACAGCGAGGTCGGATCGATCACGTCGGCCAGCGCCACCATTTCTTCTAGGCGAGCGATGCGTCCCTCGTTGTGGGACTGCGCCTCTTTTGCGGCGCTGTACTCAGCATTTTCCGACAGGTCTCCATGCGCCCTTGCTTCTTCGATGGCCCGCACAATGCGCATGCGCTCAACATCTTTGCGATGCTTCAGCTCGTCTTTGAGATTGGTTAGACCTTTCCGGGTCATCGGATACTTATCGGGCATAAATCGTTCTCGAAAAAAAGGAAGGCGGTTGGGCGGAAGTGCCTGATTTACGTACGGCTGCGACGCTTTAACTGCTCACAGCATGCCCGTCCGCTTTCTTTCTGTGCAAGCTGAAAAAAGCTGGGCGGGGGCTGGGCGCGCACAAATCCTGTAATGGCAGCGCCCCCATCGCTCGCGAGCCTGATATCCTGATACGGTGACTGCTGATCCTAAATCGCTGCAAGCCCTCCCAACCTGGGTCGTTGGCTCACCTGTCCCGCCGGGGACGCGCATCGGCAAGCTCCTTCAGGGGGAATACCTGATCAAAGGCATCCTCGGTGAAGGCGAGCTGGGTGTGACCTATGAGGCGGAGAATGCGCGCCTAAAGCGTAAGTTTGCGGTGCTGATGCTCAAGCGCGAGCTAAAGCCGACGCAGGGCATGATGCTGCAGGTGCGAGACGACCTGCGCAAGGCGGAGCCGCTGTCGGCGCTGGGCGTGATGCCGGTGCGCATGCTGAGCGATCAAAACCAGATCCCCGGCTTTGCCACCGAGCTGCTCGAGGGCGAGACGCTGCGTCAGCGACTGCGGCGCGGACCCTTGAAAGTCGAGCGTGCCCTGTCGCTGATTCGACACGTTGCGCGCGCCCTTGAGGGTCTGCACAAAGCAGACTCAGTCCACGGTGACCTGCGCCCCGAGAACATCTTTCTGGTGAAGACCACCGCCAAAAGTACGTTTGCCGGGCGGGTCATTATCGTCGAGCACGGCCTACACCACTTGCGACGGCGCACCCCTGGCCTGGACGATCAGCTGCCGCTGTACAAGCTGATGTATCGCCCGCCCGAGCAGCTCGCCGGTGAGGTCGGTCCGCATCCCCAAGGTGACGTCTTTGATCTGGGGGCGGTGCTGTATGAATGTCTGACGGGGCGACCTGCGTTTTACGACGAAGTTCCCGACTTTGTGATCGAAAACCTGACTCAGCCACCCAAGCCGCTTGAGCCCAATTCAGCGTCGGGTTTGACGGAAAATCTGGCAGAGGCGGTGAACCTGCTGACTGTCAATGCTTGCGCGCGCGACCTGGATGTCCGCACGCCCGACATGACCGAGTTCATCGAG
>JAGNNG010000232.1 GCA_017990795.1 Deltaproteobacteria bacterium | reverse complement strand
CCGCCAGCCGCTGAGCAGCTCCCACGCGCACACTCCGGCGGCATACAGGTCGCCCTGCACGGCTGGGATCTTCGGCGGTCCCTCGGGCGGTACGTAAGTGCGCTTGCCGCCTACTTGGTGCAGCCCGGTCAGCTGCTCATCCTCGGGCGTCCAGCTCGACAGCGGCGTGAGGGCTGGCTGCTCTCGGCTCGGCGGCTGCTGCTCCTCCCGCGCGACGCCAAAGTCGATGAGCTTTAGGACTCCCTGCTGGGTCAGGATCAGGTTCTCTAGGCTTAGGTCGGCGTGAATGAGGCGCGGCTTGGGCGCGGCGCGCTGCTGCAGGTGCTGCAAGGCCAAAAATAGCTGCTGCAACAGGTGCGCAGTGGCTCGCAGGCGCAAGCGATAGCCGTGGAGGGTCAGCAGGTGCTGCCAGTGCTGTAGCGGCAGACCATCGCAGCGCTCCATGACCAGCGCGGGCTCACCGTCGATCTCCAGTAGCTTTTGGAACGCCGCAATGTTGGGGTGGTGCAGGGTCGCGAGGATGGCAGCCTCTCGACGGAGCTGACGGCGACGCAGCGGATCGGCGCGCAGGGCTGGGCGCAGGCGCTTGATGGCGACTGGAGGCTGCGGTGATCCTGGGAGAGCATCGGACGACGCTAGCTCGGCAGCGAAGACTTCGGCAAAGCCGCCTTGGCCTAGGCGCGGACCGATGCGATATCGCTCACCTTGGTCATCGCACAGCAAGTTTGTATCGGTGCGGGCCTGTGCGGCTGCTGCTTTTGGCTGTGGGCGCCAGGTCTGGGTCGGTTCATTCCCGTCGATGGATAAGTCCGAGAGCAGCGACAGTCCCGACAGCGAAGGACCTCCATGCAAAGACTCTGTTGGGTCGACTTTTTCGGGGACGCTGTAGATCGAACTGGCGGTGGGGCTGGGCGGGCGAGGGCGGCGAGGTCTGTGGGCTGCGTCGGTCATGGTGACAGAAGGAAGGACGCTCGCGGCTAGGTGCTGACGGGCGGCTTACGCTTACGCTTCCTGGCCGCGGTAACAGCCTCGGTCCTGGCGACACTGGGTGGCATGGGCTAGGCCTCCGTCGGGACCTGCGCACTCCATCGTCGAGAGGCACCAGTACACCGAGGTACTGCCGTCGCCTTTTTGCCACAGCAGGCGCTCGCCGTCGTCGTTTATCAGCGGCAAGAAGGCCAGCTTGGTGCGTAGCTTGCGGCAGACCTGTAGCTGTAGCTCGGGCTCGACTGGGTGCAGGGGATCGCTGCTGGTCACGGCATCGGCAGCAGCAGGCTGGGTGGGCAGACTCATGAGAGCTCCTTACGAGGGCGCGAGGGCTGGGACAGCCGCGTCGGCTAACCGATGATGATGGGGTCGATGCACACGCCGACCTCTAAGATTAAGTAGAGCAGCGCCAGGGCTTGGGGCTCCAGCGCGTTGTTGGTCTGGCTGGTCGGCTGCGTGTGATAGGTCGTGTAAAGGACGCGTCCGCACCCGTGCTGCAGGCTGGTGGTGACAGGTCCGCCGGTTGCTTCGACCCAGACTTTGGGCGTGATGTTAACCATCTTGCCGTCGGGGTCGGGGCCCATGTTGCTTTTGACGCTGGCGATGGCGGTCCAGGCGTCTTTGACGGCGCTAAGCAGCTGGCCTTGACCGGTCAGCCAGGCATCTAGACCCGAGTCGGTCTTTAACACCGACTGCTCACCGCCGCCGCCGCCGCAGGCGCTGCCGATGGTGGCGGTCTCGCCGCGCCAGCTGACAAAGCCGGGAAAGACCTGGCGCACGTACTCATACGACCAGTCCGAGACGTAGAGCCGCCCGCCTTTGCGCACAAACTCGTTGAGCGTCGATTTGACCTTGGGATCGTAGTTGTACACGCCGGTACACTTGGGTCCCTCGGGGTTTTCGTTGTTGGTGCCGCCCGAGCACGGGATAAACACGATGTGATACTTGCTGATCTCCGCGGGGTCCGAGATGAGCTTGACCGGCGACGGGTAGGGGCTCATCTCAAACAGGCCGTGGACGCCGTAGATGGCAAACGACGGTGCGTCCTTGCCCAGCACCTGCGCTTTGCCGAGCAGGTCTTTGGTGATGGTCGCCTTCATGCCCATCTTGGCCAGCACCAGCTCGATCGGGTCCCACGCGCCCAGCATGACGGCAATCTTGGGCACGTCGTCGCCGTTTGCCTTGTCCATGATCGGTGGCAGCGTCGTCATCGCCAGCGGCACCGGCTGCGCGCCGCTGGTCAGCGTGATGGGACGGACGCGGCGGAACGCGCCTTTTTGCACGACCAAAAAGCCGCTGCCCGCATTGGCATCCAGGGCAAAGGTGCCATCGGCCTTGGTGGTGGTGTACGGCGTGCCGTCTTGCAGGTGGATGCACTTGTCGCAGTACACGCCATCGGGAATCGCCGTCGGAGGCGTGGGCGACACATAGACCAGCGCGCCCGCAATCGGAATCGTGCCTTCGGGCGCAACCACCTTGCCGGTGAGGCGACTGGGCGGCTTGGCGGGATCAGGATCGACTTTGGGCTTCGGATCGGCGGGCTGCATCTTCGCCGGATCGGGTTCACCGACTCCATCGCCGCGGTCGCCAAGGTTACAACTTGGTAGCAGCGCAAGAGCAATGCTCGACGACAAGCCAATCAGCCAAGAGCTAACAGCAGAGGATCGAAGTAGGCGCATGCGGGGAACATACTGCGAACCGTGCAGCTAGGATCCCATTTTTCCCAACTCCGCTGTCATCGCGCATACTCGTAGGCCTTGTGAGACTACGCATGAATCGCACTGTGCTCGGTTGTGGGTCGCTGCTGGCGCTGCTCTTTGTGGGCTGTCCCTCGGCAGCACTTTTACCGACGGTTTTTTCGTCTGTTGCTGCCGCCGCTAGTCCGCCCATGGCTGTGCCAGCAGAGGCCGCGCCAAGTGGCTCCTGTCTGCCGCAGCAGACGGTAGATCTGGTGCAGTGGATCGCGCAGCAGCCGCTGGCTCCACCAAAGGGAGCGGTCAAGATGGTGCCGATCTCGCGCGGGTCGCCGCGCTGGATGGCGGGCTTTAACGTCGGGCTGGCGTGGGAAAACGACGACTGCACCGCCTTTGCCGACTTCGCCAAGCGCATGGGCTACGAGGCGCTGGAGCTGACCGATAAAAAGACCGGTCATCGGCACTGGACGCTGGTGGATCGGGGAGCGCGCTACAACGGCGTCTTTGTGTTCCGTGCGCCCAGTCAGCGTGCGCAGGCGCGGCCACTTCTTATCAGCGCGCCGCACCTGGGCTCTGACTTTGCCGATGACCGTGCGCCACGTACCTATCGCGAGCTAGCAGCGTCGGTACTTTTGCAGAACACCGCGCATCGCTGCAATCTGCAGAGCTGCTCGGGCTGTACGCAGGTGGCGGATTATGCGTGCGGCGGCTGCGTGCGGACTTCGGATGTAGCGCACTCGGTGGACTCGCTGATGTTTGCGGTGCAGTCAGGTCTTTTGGCAGTGCGCAAGGATCTGATCTTCGAGTTTCACGGCGACGACCACGGAGCTGTCGCGCCCACCGCGGTCCCCGGTTGCAGAGGCACCGTGCAGGTCAGCCAAGGCAGCACGCAGTCGCTTTCCGCCGAGCAAGATGCGCGCAGCTTTCCGTCGCGATTTTGGCAAGCGCTGGAGCGCAAGCTGGGCGCCGCCTGCGTCTGCTACCACCAGCGCGAACCCGGCTGTAAACCGGGCGGCAGCGCTTCGGTGTTAGGCCGCTTGGCCAATGAGGAGCCGCAAAATACTTGGGACCCGTGCTCCACTCCGGCTTCAAAAATGTCGGGGCGCTTTGTTCACTATGAAGCGCACAACGTCCCGGTCGAAGGCGTGATTGCGGCGCTGTCCGAAGCCATTCCTCTTCCTTAACTGCGCGCGCAAAAAAACTCCCTCCCAATCGCATTTTCTCGACGGAAATCAAGCACTCCCTTCACGCTTAGGAATTGCTGAGAGTCTCCTGCAAACTCTCCCAGTTGGCGTACAGCGCTTGCAGCTTTTCCTCCAGCTCACTAAATCGATCCATCAGCGGGCGTGAGCGCGCAAAGTCGTTGTACAGCGCTGGGTCAGCCAGCTGCGGCTCGATGTTTTTTTTCTCCACCTCAAGCGCGGCAATCTGCGCCTCGACCTGCTCGATTTTCTTTTTTAGCGGACGCTGAATGGCGGCTTTGGCTTCGCGCTCTTGCGCTTCCCTTCGTCGTCGCTCGCCGTCGCTCTCGACCTTGGTCTTGGCCGCTGCCGCTTTTCCGGCTGCCGCAGCAGATTCACTTGCTTCCGCGCTGCTGTTTGCGACTTGCTGCTGGTGATAAAGGTACGCGTCCAGATTCCCTGTCCACTCCTCAATACTGCCGCTGCGCACATCCCAGATTCGCGTCGCCAGCTGATTGATAAAGCTACGATTGTGCGAGACAAAAAGCAGCGTCCCTCCGTACTCCTTTA
>JAGNNG010000231.1 GCA_017990795.1 Deltaproteobacteria bacterium | reverse complement strand
TAGCGGAAGCCGTTCTTCAGCTGATAGGTGCGCCCGTCGTCGAACATGATGGTGATATCGACTTCGGTGTTGCGGTCCCCGGTGGGCGAGGTGACCTTGATCGAGCTGTCGCTCTGCATCACGACGTTGGTGGCGTTCTTGCGGCCAAAGCTGACGGTGGCGCCACCGCGACCTACGGGCAGGTTCTTACCGTGGATGATGATCTCTTCGCCGCCGGCGTAGGTGCCTTGTGGCGGCTCCAGCTCGGTAAATTTCGTCTCGGTTGAGCACTGAATCAGTGTCAGAACGCCAGTGAGGGCAGCGCCCCAAAGCAGTTTACGCATGCAGTTCTCCTTGACTTGCGACGGTAGCACTAGCCCCTGTGGCTAACAAGAGGCAGCATTTGCCGACGATGGTGCCGGGGCGCGCGACAGCGTAAATCGCGGCAAAAAATTGGAGCTGCATTTTGCCCGCTGTTATGGTCCGGCACAGTGAGCGCAAAAGACCGATTTTCCCGTCAGCTACGGCGACGACTGCTGAGCAGCTTGGTCCTGATTGCAGGGTCGATGCTGTCCAGTGGGCAGCCGCAGGGCGGTGTAGCGCAGCTGCCTGCTGGCTCGGGGCTGCTGGGCCGCCTACGTCGCTGGCCCGAGCTGACCATGCGAGCCGCCCAGGCCGCCGACAAGGCCGATGCTCGTAGCCGCAGCAAAGAGGGGCGGGACAAAGGTGTCAGCGGCCCACCGAGTCCGCCGTCGGGCAGCAGAGGAGGCTTGGAGTTTCGGTCGGTAGTTCCTTCTGCGGTTCCTGAAAGCCGAGTGGCACCGGGCGGAGATGGCTTGTCGGGGCCTCACGATGACCGGGTGCAGCGTCGAGCCATTCGCGGTGGCCCGGTGGACTTATCGCGTGAGTCGGCAGAGCTGCGCGAGCTGCGCGCTTTTGAGCAGGACTCGTTTCCGCGCGCGGGCCTGCGAGAGCAGCTGGGCCAAGCCAGTGAGGGACGCGAGCCGACGCTGCTGGTGCCAAGTCAGCGCGCTGGCAGCAGTAGCTTTGCCAGTACTGGCCTGGGCCCAGACTCGGTACCTGAGGGCCTGCATAGTCCGCTGGACCGTCGAGAAGGAGAGCCTGCGCCGAGTCCCAGTATCCCGTGGCTATCGGCGCTGCGGCTGCTGGACAACCTGGGCCTGTCCCCGACGTTTGTGCGCTTTGAAGCCCACGTCATCAAGTACCTAGAATTTTACAAAGAGGAGAAGCGCGGGCGCGCCATCATCGGCTCGTGGCTGCGTCGGCAAGGTCGCTATAAGGCTCTCATCGAGCAGACGCTGGACCGCTACAACCTGCCGCGTTTTCTGCTGTACGTCTCGATGATCGAGAGCGGCTATGACCCGCACGACAAGTCCAACAAAGGCGCGGTCGGGCTGTGGCAGTTTCTGCCGGAGGGGGCTCGCATCTATGGGCTGCGCGTCGATTACTGGGTCGACGAGCGCAAAGATCCGGTCCGGGCGACCGAAGCAGCCTCCAGGTATCTGGGCGATTTGAAGGCGCGTTTTGGCAGCTGGCACTTGGCGCTGGCGGCGTTTAATGCGGGCTACGGCGCGGTGCTGCGCGCGATGCAAAAGTACAACACCAACGACTACTGGGAACTGTGCCGCCACGAGGACGGGCTGCCTTGGGAGACGCTGCTGTATGTGCCCAAGGCGATTGCGACGGCCCTGGTCGGTGAGAACAAGAGCTTCTTCGGATTCGAGGACACCGTGTCCGATCCGCCGATCGTGTTTGACTCGGTGCCGCTGCGGGGCTCGGTTAGCTTGGCTACAGCGGCGCGGGTGGTGGGATCGACGCTGGAGGAGCTGCAGCGGCTGAATCCGCACCTGCGTCGCAGTCGCACGCCGCCTCTGGGTAGCGGCGAGTCGTTCGAGCTGCGACTACCGGCTGGGACCGCCGCGCAGTTTCAGGCGAGCAGCGACTCCAAAGGCGAGAAACTGGAAGCGCACATCGTTCGTTTCGGCGAGCGACTGGAAGAGATAGCCAAGGCGCGCGGGACCTCGGTGTCGACGCTAAAGCGCATAAATGGAGTCGACGACACGACCGAAATTCGCGCGGGCATCACGCTGCTGGTGCCGCCGGTCAGCAGTCGTGCCGAGCAGGCCGCGCCCAGTGCCACGACGCCGCTGTCTGCCGAGGAGCTGGTGCTGGTGGCGGTGCCGGACAAGCGCCTGACCGTGCCGGGCAAGAAGCGGATTTTTTATCGCGTGATCTCGGGCGACTCGATCTGGACCATTGCGCGCTACTTCAAGGTGAAGGAAGCGGATCTGCTGCGCTGGAACAACCTCGATCCAGAGGCGACGCTGGCGACCAAGATGGTGCTGGATCTGTGGGTGGACCCGGACTTTGACACCTCGCAGGTGGTGCTGGTGGACCCGGCGCGGGTGCGCGTGGTGACGACCGGCAGCGATGAGTTTTTCGAGCTGGTCGAGACGCTGCGCGGGCGGCGGCGCATCCAGCACAAGTGTCAGCCTGGCGAGACGCTGGAGAAGATCGGCAAGCGCTACGGCCTGACCGTCGCTGATGTCGAGCGCATCAACCGGCTCGGACGGCAGAGTGAGCTGAAGCCGGGGCAGGTCATTGTCGTGTACCAAAACCTCAGTAGCAGCGAGCGGGCCGAGGCGCTGAGCAAGCTGCTTGGGGGCGAGGCGGTCAGCGACGACAAAAGCGGCAAAAAAGGCGACAAGAAAGCCGATAGCGACGCGAAAAAAGACGGCGATAGCGACAGTGACAGCGATAGTAAAAAGGCGGCGGAGCCGGACTCGGAGAGCAAGGACGGTGGAGATGCTGGCAGCGAGGCGCACCCGTCTGTGACGGGAAAAGCGGCGCATGAGCACAAGTCAGAGGAGCCGAGCGGGCCTGAGTCCGAGGCTAAGACTGACGACGAGAAGCCGGAACGGGCTCGTGGGAGTGGCAAGCGTCGGTCCTTGCCTGCGCCACCAGAAGCGCCAGCGAGCGAGCGCGAGTAAAGCGGTCCCGGCGAGGCGCGACGGCTGTTTCGCTGCGAGTTGCTTGGGACGCGGCGGTGGGTCTGCTATGACACTGCCCGTGCCAAACCAATTTGTCCCAGAAGTGACTGTCATCGGCGGGGGTCTTGCGGGTTGTGAGGCCGCTTGGCAGCTGGCAGAGCGCGGTGCTCGCGTGGCGCTCATTGAGATGAAGCCTGCGCGGTGCTCACCGGCGCACACGACGCCGCTGCTTGGGGAGCTGGTGTGTAGTAACTCGCTGCGCAGCGATGACCTGCACTCGCCGGCGGGGCTGCTGAAGGCGGAGCTGCGGGCCGCGGGGTCGCTGATTATGCGCTGCGCGGATGAGACGCGGGTGCCTGCCGGAGATGCTCTGGCCGTCGACCGGCACCAGTTCTCGCAGCGCATTACCGCGCGGATTGCGCACCATCCGAACATTCGCCTGCAGCGGCAGCTAGTGGATCGTTTGCCTGACGGTCTGTGCATCTTGGCCGGTGGCCCACTGGTCGACGGTGGCGCGGCCCGAGAGATCCGGCGACTGTGCGGCGACCGCCTGTACTTTTACGACGCCATCGCGCCCATCGTCGAAGCAGAGACGCTGGACTGGGAGCACTGCTTTCGTGGCTCGCGCTATCACGACAGCGAAGGCGGCGTCGAAGGCGACTACATCAACTGCCCGCTGACCGACGATGAATATTACGCTTTTGTCGATGCGCTGATCGCCGGTCGCAAAGTCCGCCCGCACAGCTTCGAGGAGCCTCGCTACTTTGAGGGCTGTCTGCCGATCGAAGTGATGGCCGAGCGCGGTCGCGACACGCTGTCGTTCGGGCCGATGAAACCGGTCGGTCTAGTCGACCCGCGCCCCGGAGCCAAGCGACCGTACGCCGTGGTGCAGCTGCGCGCCGAGAACCGCTACGCGACCTCGTACAACTTGGTCGGCTTTCAGACGCGGCTGGCCTATCCCGATCAGAAGCGCATCTTTGCAATGATCCCGGCGCTACAGCGCGCAGAGTTTTTGCGCTTCGGCTCCATTCACCGCAATAGCTATGTCGAGGGTCACAAGGTGCTAGATGCGACGCTGGCGCTGCGTGGTCAGCCCAATGTTCACCTGGCCGGCCAGATCACCGGCGTCGAAGGCTACATCGAGTCGACGGGCATCGGTCTTATCTGTGGGCTGTTGGTGCTGGGCAAGTTGCGCGGCTCGCTAATGCCGCCACCGCCAGAGACGACGGCGCTGGGCGCGCTGTATCACCATGTCACGCATCCGCGACCGCCGGGTGAGGCCTACGTGCCGATGAACATCAACTTTGGTCTGCTGCCGCCGCTGCCCGATCCACGCGCCGCCAAAAAAGCAGGCAAGCACGGTCGCCGGGTACTGCATGCCGAGCGCGCGCAGCAAGTGCTGCCATCGTGGCTGGCGCAGGTGTTAGCGGCCTGAGGTGGACGCA
>JAGNNG010000230.1 GCA_017990795.1 Deltaproteobacteria bacterium | reverse complement strand
CCGTCGGAGCAGGAAACCAAGGACGCATAACCGAAGGTAGCGGCAGGCAGGGACTAAGGGCTCCGACGAAGAGGACCCTGAGCACGAACGCCTCGACGGATACAGCGACCGACATCTTTAATGACAGAAGGTGTCGGTTCGCATTACGCAGCAGAAGGTGTAAAGAACAGGTCATGGCGCAGCCAGATTTTTACAAAGTGCTCGGGGTCTCAGAGACGGCCAATGCCGATGAGATCAAGAAGGCCTACCGCAAGTTGGCCAAGAAATATCACCCGGACGTAAATGGCGGGGATAAAGCCAAGGAGGCCAAGTTTAAAGAGGTCTCGCAGGCCTACGACACGCTCAGCGACGAAAAGCGGCGCGGTGAGTACGACCAAATCCGCAAGAATCCGTTTGCTGGCGGCATGCCCGAAGGCGGAAGTTATGGCGGCGGTGGCGGCTTTGGTGGCAATCCATTCGGTGGCTTTCCTGGCTTTGGCGGCGGCGCTGGGCGAGCTGGTGCCAGACGCGGGCCGGGGCGGGGCGGGGCCGGTCCGTCGGGCATCAACCTGGATCTAGAAGACTTGCTGCGCGGCGGTGGGGCAGGTGGGTTTGGCGACATATTCGGCGAGGGCATGCCTGGGAGTGCTCGCACTCCGCGCGCGGGGGCCGACATTCAGACCTCGTTGGAGCTGACGCTGGCCGAGGCAGCGCTGGGTGGTGAAAAGGCGCTCACTCTAGAGCGTGGCACCCCCAACGAGCGTCGCATCAACATGCGGATTCCTGCAGGCATCGACGACGGCGAGAGCATTCGTCTGACCGGTCAGGGACGCCCAAGCCCCAGTGGCGGGACGCCTGGCAACCTGCTGATCAAGGTCACGGTGCAGCCCCACCCGCAGTTTCGCCGCAAAGGCGCAGACCTTGAGGTCGATGTGCCGCTGACGATTGATGAGGCCGTGCTTGGAACCAGCGTCGAGATCCCGACGCTAGAAGGCACCCGCGCCAAGGTCAACTTGCCGGGCGGAACCTCTAGTGGTCAGAAGATACGGCTGAAAGGCAAAGGGGCCAGCGACAAGAAGGGCGGTCGCGGCGAGCTTTACGGAGTGGTGCAGATTACCGTGCCGAAGAACGTCTCCGACGAAGCCAAGGCGCTGATCGAGAAGTTTGCGCAGCTTACTCGACCGGAGAAGTAGCGGAAAACAGCGCAGGCCACGCTTCCTGAATCGTCGCAACGACCATCGCCACCAGCCGTTCGTAAGTGTCTTCCCCCTCCGCAAGCGAGGCTGTCGCTGGCTGACCGAAGTAGGCTTGTGGACCACCAGCGTCGGGGAATGTGCCAGCGCCTCGCTTTACTGCAGCCAAGAAGTCGCTCTCGTTTTCGGGCAGGGCGCGGGCTACTTCGCTTCGCACCAGCTGCGGCTGGGCCGCTAGCAATAGAGAAGTCTCATAGGAGCCCGCATGGCAGGTGCCACGCTTAAACTCGTCGGTCAGCGTGCGTGCCCAGCGACGCTCGGTGTTATCGGCAAAGGCTACGCGCCGACCCGTTTTGGCAAAAACGGCGGCAGCTGCAGCTCGCAGCGCCGTGACGTGTGCGGCCTCCAGATGACTGTTGACGATGCACACCCGCTCAAATCCCGAGCGATGAAGCCCGGCGCAGACTGCCGTATACAGCGCGGTGGCCGCGTCTGGGTCTAGCGAGACGGTGCCCGCAAAGGGCGCACCAAACTCGGTCACAGCATAAGCCAGCGACGGAGCAATCACGCAAGTGACACCTTGTTGCGACAGTGCTTGTGCCGCTCGCTTGGCCAGCGCTTCGGACAGATAGACATCGGTGCCAAGCGGCAGGTGCGGCCCATGGGCCTCGGTAGCACCGACGGGCAGCAGGACCACAGCCTGAGCATCCCGCACGCGCTGGGCTTCAGGCCAGGTTAGCTCAGCAAGGTAGTAAAAAGGCTTTTGGGTCATGGGCGGGGGCCTAAGCGCACGCTGGGCGCCGTCGGAGCATCGAGGAAGCAGCGACTACAGAACTGCACCGATCAGGAATTTTAGATAGTTTCCGTCGGGGAAGCCAACCGGTACTGGGAAGTCAGCAGGCAGTCCAAGCTGCTCGACGATGCGCATATGACGACGGGCGCGACCGCTGCCGTTGCCGATCTCGATCATCATCTCTTCCTGGGTAAAGCGCGCCGCATTGGAAGCACAGCACAGCAGCGCTCCCGAGTTGCAAAGTGGCAGCGCCGCCTGCACCAGCTCGCGATAGTCGCGCTGCACCGAGAACGTCTGCCCCCGATTTTGCGCAAACGCCGGCGGGTCCAGGATGATCATGTCAAACCGTCGCTGCCGATCGGCCATGCGCGCCATGACTGCCAGTGCGTCGCCGGTAATAAACTCGTGCAGGCTCTCGGACATCTGGCTTAGCTGCAGGTTGCGACGACCGCGTGCGTGCGACTTTGGGGCCAGGTCTACCGACACCACCTCGGTTGCTCCACCCAGCGCGGCGGCCAGCGAGAGTGCGCCGGTGTAGCTAAACAGGTTCATCACGCGCCGACCTTTGGCCAGCGCAGTCACGGCACGTCGCCCGAGCCGCAGGTCTGGGAACAGTCCGGTGCCAAGTGGTGCTGTGACATCGACGCCGATCTGTAGGCCGTACTCTTTGACGACGATCTCGACGGGGGCCAAGGTGCCGCGAATAAGCTCGGCGGGCTCGCGCGGACCTTCGCCACCAAGCGGGCGATAGCGCTTCTGAACGTAGATGGCTTGTGGCTTGTGGACCGCCTCCAGTCCGTCGCAGATCGCTGGCAAAAACGGCTCTAGCGACGAAGAGAACAGGTGGATCACCAGATAGTCGCCGTAGCGGTCGACGGTGACACCGGGAAGGAAATCACCTTCGCCGTGTAGGACGCGATAGGCGGTCAGCTCGGTGCCTTCCCCTGGAAGCAGCGCTGCACGGAGCTGCTGAGCCGCTCTGATGCGACGCAAAATGGCCTGCGCATCGACTGGTTCGTTGGGGTCGCGGGTCACGATGCGGACGGCGATAGGTCCTTCTGGATCGTAGATGCCGCGTCCGATGAACTCGCCTTCGGCTTCGAATAGCTCAACGATCTCGCCGGGGGCGTCGCGCATGGGTCGCGAGCCGAGAGTGTCGCGGAAGACCCACGGATGACCCGCTCGCATCCGAAATGCAGCGTCGCTGGGGATGCGCAGGGTACCGCGTCGGACGCGGGGCTCGCTGTTGCTGTGGTGGATGGTGCCGGAGGTTGCGCTGGTGCGACGAGGTTTGCTGGCGCGCTCACGCGGGGCGTATCCGGAGGGCGGCGAGGATTCCTGGTCTGATGGGCCGTAGTTCGACATGGCGCGCAGCATACGGACGCGACCCAGCGCTAGCAAGTCAGACCTTGGCCACTGCTGCGCAAGGCAGCGCTTTTGATTGTGGCCTGTGAGCTTGGTCTGGATTGAGCGATCTAGCGGCAGCTTTTTTCGCAAGTCAGGTCGTGCGAATAGCTCGGTTGTTGGGACCAGCGCTGCTTTTATAGCGAGCTCATAAATGGTGGTTTCATCTGCTGTCACGTAGGTGCGTGTAGTTGTGACTAGGCGCGCCTGCGGAGAGCCGTGTCACGGTCGTACATTTGGCTTGACAGGGTGCGCGTCAGCGAGGGAAAACCGCCAAGTCTATGCACTCGCAATAGCACGCTGGTCCAGCGCTGAACTGTGACGCTGAGCGAACCCACAACCGGCCAGCAACCTGCTTGCACTACTCGTTTGTAGTGTCGGTAGTGGCAACCACCTGACGAAACACCTGGCCTCATCGGTCAGGCAGATGAGTGAAGGGACTGATGTCGAAGCAAAACCCTGGTCAGCAGACCGCCCGGCCTCTGCCTCCACCGCCACCACCGGAAGCGCGCGGAGGCGGACGTAGTCAATCGACCGCTGCACGACGCGACAGCATGGATGACCTGCTGGACGGATTCATCGCTCGCGCAAACCAGCAGTCGGCGAGTGTAAAAGCGCGGAACTGGGATCTACGGGTTCCGATCGAAGAGATCGACCCAACGCAGTTTGTAGAAGACGAGCCAGCGGTTGCTGAGCACACCGCACCACCGGCGGTCGCAGCCCCTGTCGAAACACCAGCCGCCGCACCAGCCACAGCGGCCACGCCGGTCGCAGCTGAACATGCTGTAAAGCCTCAGGTAGATACTGAGGCCGCAACTCCAGCTGTCGAGGCTGCTCCAGTTGCAGCGGCTGTAGTTGTTGCCGAAGTGGTTGCGGCCCCAGTCGCGGTGGCTGCAGTCGCTGAGTCCGCTCCGGTGTCAGACGTAGTGGTCGCGGAAGCTGAGGTAGCCCCGGCTGCTGCGGTTCCTCAAGCCACCGAGGCGGTAGCCGCTACTGCTCCTGCAAGCCAAGTTGAAGCTGCTACCGAGACAGCTGCTGCACCGCAAGAGTCCAGTGCAGAGCCAGTTGC
>JAGNNG010000229.1 GCA_017990795.1 Deltaproteobacteria bacterium | reverse complement strand
TTTTGCGGCAGACCCGACAGCGCTCTTTCGAGGCTCTGAGCAAATGTGCGGGGCGTGCCCGCGGCTCGGGCCTCAGCAGAGAGAGCGCCGACTACAGACGAAGAAGAATTAGAAGAGGTCATGGCAAACATCCTTTGCAAGAGCGAACCAGCCGAAGGGTCAAGCTTGCGTGGGTTATAGCTACGGACACTTTGCGGGTGCAATAAGCATTCGTGCGCAGTGCCCGCGCGGTTACGTCCCGGTTTGGATTGGGCTATGTTCGCGCCACACGCCGCGCCGCGCGTGGGCACTTTTTTCGCAGCAGGAGATTCTCATGACCTGGGTTTTGCAATCTCGTCGAGCGCTCGTGACATTAGAAAAAGGGGTCGCAAGGTCCGCTGCTGTGCTGGGTCTGGGCGGCTGGCTTGCTGCGGGTGCGTTGGTGCTTTCGGCCTGTGGCGCAGAGCCTGCCCCGGTGATGCCGCCTGACCTGGCGGAGCCTGACTTGGCGATGCCTGACTTGGCGATGCCTGATTTGGCGATGCCCGACTTGTGGATGCCGGATTTAGCTGAGCCGCCTCCGCCCAAGTGCAGCGCGATTACCTGCAGCAGCGGCTGCTGTGCCGGTGATAGCTGTCAGGCTGGCAATAGCATCGCGAGCTGCGGCTCGGGGGGACTGGCGTGTGCGACCTGCCCACCGCATCAAGTCTGCTTGGCCGATCAAAAGTGCGGGCTAGACCTAGATGCGCGGTGGCTAATTGGGGTCATGGACGCCGAGATTTCCACCACCAAGCCCGACGGCAGCGGCTGGGATTTTGGCAGCGGTGCTCCCGACCCCTACGTGGTCTTTGAGGGCATCTACCAGACCCGCTACATCGACAACACCTTCCGCCCGATGTGGGGCGGCGACGGCTTTATCTTTAGCGCGCGACAGCTGACGCAGAGCGGCATCGGCATCCGCCTAAACGACGACGACATCGGCAGTGATGATGTGATTGCAGGTCAGCGCACGTTCCGTTTTACCGATGCGGACTTGGCGCGCGGGCAGGTGACGATCTTTGATTGGGACTCGGTGAAAAATATTACGTTTGTGCTGCGCAAGCAGTAGCGGCAGCGACGGGTCTGCGCGTGCGGGTTGGGGCAGCCGCGCAGACCTTGTTTCATCCGAAGAAGTTAGAAGTAAAACGATAGGCCCATCTGACCGCCGCCCGAGATCGAGCTGGCCAGGCCCACCATCGCCACCGGGTCGGTCATCGTTACGCCGAACTGAAACGTGCCTTGCAGCAGCAGGCTTACGCGGTCGGCGATGTAGTACTCGACGCCGAGCACAGGACCCAGTGACAGCTGGACTTGCCAGTTCTTGTCACCGCTGGGGTCTAGGTAGTGAAAGTGCATCTGGCCGCCGGCGTACGGCACGATGCGACGCCAGGCGCGGAAGGGCTTGAGGATGCCGCCCGAAAAGCTCAGGCCAAAGTCGGTGGTCGAGACCGCTGGATCGGTCCGAGTGGTCGAGTTGCCAATGCCCAAGCCGACGGAGAACGGAATGATGACCGAGCTTAGGACGGCGCGCATGCCAAACTCGGTGAACAGCAGGTCGCCCGCTTTTTGATCGAGAGCGCCACCGTAGCGAAGGCTGCCAAGCCCGCCAAAGGCAAAAGTCATGGCCAAGTTACCAGGCACAGCGCGCACGACCGGGCTGTCACCACCAGCGCTAGCGGGGGCGCTGGGCAGCGGATCTTGGGCATGGGCAATGCCGGAACCAAAAAGAGCAACCAAGAGCAGAACGAGAGTGTGCAGACGCATGACGAAAGTTCCTTTTGTGGAGATTTTTGCAGCTGGCCATGCCTCAGGTCGGTCAACGTGTGCGGACATGTGCCAGCAAGCGACAACGTACGGAAGTATCTGCACACATCCCACCGCCTCAAATCAAGAGAGGTTTATGGAATGACCGGGGCCGCTTTCTTGCTAGCCGCCCTGACTGCCCTGGTCAGCAGCTGGTTTGTTTCCCCCGAGCAGCTAGAGGAGCTACGCGCAGGCGGCGCTGTGGTTTTGGATGCGCGCGAAAGTGGCTACTTTTGGGGGCACCTGCCGACGGCGCAGCCGGTGAAGTGGACAGACTTTCGCGATGGCTGGGGTCGCACCGGACGCCTCGATCCAGACGTGAGCAAGATGGCGCGGCGGCTGGCGCTGCTGGGAGTAGACAGCCGTCGCCCAGTGGTGGTCTACGGCGATGCACAGCGGGGCTTTGGGGAGGAAGGGCGGATGGCGTGGCTGCTCGCCTATCTGGGTCACCCGCAGGTCTATATCCTCGACGGTGGGGTAGCTGCGTGGCGCCAGGCCGGGAAGCCACTGGTGCGGGGCTTTGCGCCGAAGGTGTCAGCTCCGGGGCAGCTTGTCGTTCAGGTGAACACGCAACTGCGAGCACAGCGGGCCGAGGTTTTAGCTGTGTCGACTGCTCTGGCCGCCGACTCCGCCAAACCTCCATCGCTGCCGCTGCTTTTGGACGTTCGCTCCGACGAAGAGTGGCGCGGTGCTACGCCCTATTTTGAGGCCCGAGGCGGTCGCATTCCCGGCTCGCTGCACCTTGACTGGAGACAGCTGCTAGATGCGCAGGGAAGGCTGCTGCCACCGTCGCAGCTTCGCGCGCTGCTGGGGCGGGTAGGCGTGCCCGATGGGGCATTACCGCCGCTGATTGTCTATTGCACTGGCGGGGTGCGCTCCGCTTTTGTGTGGGCGGCGCTGCGTAGCTTGGGCGCGACGCAGGTGAAAAACTACGACGGCTCGTTCTGGGAGTGGGCAGCGGATACGTCACTACCGGTGGCGCGGCCCTAGTGATCAAGTCGGTCGATGCCGTGCGATGTACCACCTGGACGCTGACGGGAAAGGTCTGCAAACGTAGGCCAAGCGTGCACATCTGTGGTGGGAATCCTCACGAAAGCGGGCGAAAACGTAACCTTGAAAACAGATAGTTGCCCAGCCATGTCGATTGCAGTATGTATCGGCACATGGCGATTCGAGAAACCGGTGTTCCCCTGCAGGACGAGAAGCGCGCGCTGTGGGTACTAAAGAAGCTGCCGCTGCTGCAAGACCTGACGCACGATACCTTTCTAAGGCTGGCCGAGTCGGTGCAGCTGCTAGAGCTGCGGCGTCGGCACGTCATCTACCTGCCTGGTGACCCGGGGCAGTCGGTCTACTTTCTAAACACCGGGCGGGTCAAGATCAGCAAGGTCACGCGGGATGGCAAAGAGCTGACGCTGGACTATCGCGGACCTGGGGATGTGTTCGGTGAGTTGTGTCTTATCGACGGTGGGCCGCGGGAAGAGATGGCCGAGGCGATGGACTCAGCACTGGTTGCGGAAGTGGATCGAAACGTCTTTGAGCGGTTGATCCAGCGCGAAGGTTTGGTCGGCTATCGGCTGAGCAAGATCCTGGCGCAGCGTCGGCGCGAGATCGAAAACAAGCTGGAAAATCTGGTCTTTAAGGACGTAAACTCGAAGCTGGCCGAGCTGCTGCTTCGTTTGGCGACCGAGTACGGCGTCGATGACAGTCGGGGGACGCTGGTCGCAATCAAGATTACTCATCAAGAGATGGCCAATCTTATCGGCAGCACGCGCGAGACGGTGTCGCTGACGCTGAGCCAGTTTAAGCGCAGTGGCCTGATTCACACCGAGGGTCGCAAGGTCATCCTGGCAGACCGCGAAGGACTGCGGGCGCTGGCCTAGCTCGTCGTTGGCTTGTGACGCAGCAGGGCCAGACCCACGACGGTGGCGCTGGCCGCTGCGAGCATTGCTCCGAAGGCGGGCCCGGTAAAGCTGCGCAGGGGCAGGTCCTCATGGCCCAGGCGGATGAGCACCACCACCAGCGCATTGTTGGTAAAGTGCATGGCAATGGCGGACCACAGCGAGCGGCTCATCACCGTCGCTGCGCCAAAGCCCAA
This sequence comes from Deltaproteobacteria bacterium, assembly GCA_017990795.1. Classification (GTDB taxonomy): domain Bacteria; phylum Myxococcota_A; class Polyangia; order Palsa-1104; family JAEUJZ01; genus JAGNNG01. Next base: position 527 of record JAGNNG010000229.1, on the reverse strand, counting down.
GCCGAGGAGCGCAGTCGGCAGTAGCTTGGCCCACGATAGGTGAAAGGCGCCAAACAGCAGGGCGCAGATCAGGACGGCCTGCACGGTGGTGGGCGTGCGACTAGGACGCTGTGGACTGTGCACTGGGGTCGTCGCTGTCCACTGCGCAAGTAGCGTGCTCAAGATGGCCCCGCGAAACAGGATCTCTTCACACAGGGCTGGGGTCAGGGCGAAGCAAAGCAGGTCTTGCCACAGCGGTCGCAGGCCGCTTGTCGGTCGAATCAGCTGGATCAGCTGCTGACGCTCGCGCTCGGAGATGGGAATCAGCTGCTCTAAGAGGGGCTCAATCCAGACGGCCAGCAGGTAAAACAGGGCGGCTCCCAGACAGACGCCACCCAGCACCGGACGCAGGCCCAACTGCCTTAGGCGTAGCGCTGACAGGATGTCTCGTCGGCGCTCTGCTGACCACAGCAGCGCCGGCAGCAAGATGGCGATAAGCTCGGTGAGGGCGATACCGACGCGGCCCGGACGATAGCGCTGGGTTACGC
>JAGNNG010000228.1 GCA_017990795.1 Deltaproteobacteria bacterium | reverse complement strand
GGCGATCCGGCGCGACGGGCGGGCAACGAGTTTCTGTTCCAGCAGCAAGCGGAGCAGAACATCGAAGCGATGAACGAAGCCAAGGTGCGCAAGGTCGTGACCAGCTGCCCGCACTGCTTCCACACCATCAAGAACGAGTACCCGCAGTTTGGCGGCAACTACGAGGTGGTGCATCACTCACAGCTGATCTCGGAGCTGCTCACGTCGGGCAAGCTGAAGGCGGAAGAGAAGCTGAACCAGAAAGTGACCTACCACGACAGCTGCTACCTGGGTCGCTGGAACGGGGTCTACGATGCGCCGCGCGCGATCTTGGATGCGGTGTCCACCGGCGAGCTGATCGAGATGAACCGCAGCAAGCAGCACGGCTTCTGCTGTGGCGCTGGCGGCGGTCGCATGTGGCAGGAAGAGAAAGGCCCGCGCGTAAATCGCAACCGCACCCAGGAAATCCTAGAGACGGGCGCCGAGGTTGCAGCCGTCGCCTGTCCGTTCTGCACCATCATGATCACCGACGGTGTAAAGGACGCTGGCAAAGAGGAAAACATCCAGGTCCTGGATATCGCCGAGGTCGTGCGCAAGTCGCTGAAGAACATCCAGGCCAAAAAAGCCGCCGCCGCTGAGGCTGCTGAGCCCACCACCTAGCTTCCTGTCAGTCAGCCGCCGGGCTTTTGTGCCCGGGGCTGCTGCTGATGCCTCGCTGACTCCCCCGACTTTTTCTTTCACCTCATCAAGGCAGCTTAGGCGCCGTCGCTTCTTCTATGTGGCGGTGCCGTTGTTCTGGCTTTTCTCCACGCAAAACCGCGCAAACCAGTAGTGGCTCGTCGCGATCAGCTTTGTGAAATGAATCTGGAGAGGTTACTGCGCGGTCAGCAGCGACAGGTGATTGCGTGCCAACTGGTAGCCCGGACGAATACGCAGGGCGCGCCGAAAGCAGCGAGCAGCCTCGCGGGTACGCTGCTGCGCTTCATACGCTAGGCCCAGGTTGCCCCAGCTTGGGTGGTGTTGCGGGAACTGCTGCAAGACCTGCTGAAAACCAGCAATGGCGACATCGTAGCGAGCCGCGCGCAGAGCCGAGTAGGCCTGCTCAAACAGCGCCTCGCCCTGCAGCACCTTGGATAGAGGCATACCGGGATATTCGGCTTCGATCTTGGCTTGATAGTTGTCGCAAAACTGCTGCGCGGCCAGTTGTCGCTCGTTGGCACCGGGAGCCTGGTCGGGCGTCTGCAAATAGCGCATCAGTGCGTGATAACAAGTACCGGACTGCTCGGCGGACTGTGCGGCGGTAGCGATGTTCCAGGCATGTACGGCGACCAGCGGCTCAAGCTCGCTGGCGCGCTGCAGAAACGGCAGGGCCTGCGCGGGCTCATCCATCTTTAGAAGGCACAGGCCAAGGGCACTTTGGACGGCGGACTCGTCGCTGCTTGTTGCACACAGCGCCACCAGTCGTTTGTGCGCCAGGCCCAGCTTGCCTTCATGCATCAGCTGCAGCGCGCGCTCTAGGCGGTCCAGCGTCTGCTCGCGCGTCGGCTTTTTGGGCAGCAGCGGTCGGGATGAAGGCCGCACCAGCTGGGACAGCGATAGCGCCAGCTCACGGGGCAGGCGGACATCTGTGAGAAGCTCCGCCAGCAGCGGCAGCGCGCGCTCACCGCCGTGGAGGGTTACCTGCTTCAAAAATCCCTGCAGCTCGTCTTCGGGAACCTGGGTCAGGATCAGATCGACCGCTTCATGAATCGCCGTCGCTGAGTCTAGTCCTGCTAGCAGATCGGTCACGGTGCGCTTGAGCATCGCATCCGGGTCTTGCAAGACCACTTCGGACGGCAGCTCGACGCGTAGCTCGCCGAGCAGGTCAATGATTCGCAGCTTGACCGCATCGCTGAGCCGACCCTCTTGCAGCAGCGGTCCCAGCCGGCTCACCACCAGCTCACGCAGAGACGCTGGATCATAGTTCTTGTCCGGAGCCGTCAGCGAGAGCAGCAGCTGATAAGCCCAGCTCGCCGCAGTGTCGTGACCACTCAGCAGATTTTTGATGAGGCTAGGTAGCGCCGCAGCCCCTGCTTGTCGGACTCGCCGCTTCAGGCGCTGACGGTGCGAGCCTTGCGGCAGCTGCCCCGCTTGTGCTTGTCGCAGCGAATCTGCAACTTCGCGCAGCGGTGCCAGCGAGGTCGAGATGCCCACCCAAGCATCCTCTAATTGGATGCTGGCACCCTCAGCCACAAGCGGTGGCTGCGGAGACTGTTTCCCGGTCAGGTTCTGCGGCGGAGAGGAGACTGCGTTCATGCACGGCTCCGGTGGCGCTAGGTCTGTCAGGGCGGCTTGCTGAAGTGCCGCTAAAACTCACAGGCAGGGTGGCTTGTGGCCAGTGACTGCCGACTCCTAAGTGTGCGGTTACACTTGCATGTATGGTCATTTTCAGTCAATGGCCATATATGCCCGGATTGGGTGGGGCGGGGCCGCGGTCACAATGTGCAAGGTTTGGCACAACATGCTTGACAGAAGCCCGCTCGGTGCGGCTTATTAGGTCTTCATCGGCGACCTCAATGTGTCTTGTTTCGGCAAGCCGCAGCGTCGATGAAGCAAAGGCAATACCCAGCGAGGGTGGCGGAATTGGTAGACGCACTAGCTTGAGGTGCTAGCGGGTAACACCGTGGGGGTTCGAGTCCCCCCCTTCGCACTGCGGTCTTGGCTGTCTCTTGCCACCGCGCCTTGGAGTCCAGCAGAAGCCTCCAGCCCATAGCTACTGCTTTGCCTGGGTCGGCTGCTGCTGCTGCTGCAGGCAAACGCTGCCATGAAATTTTGCGTGGGCTTGCGATGCCTGCATATACTGCGCACCCGTGCGACTTCCTTCCACGTCACGTGCGCCACGCCTGGATCTATCGACCCGAGTTGTGTCGTTTTACGCCTCGGTAACTGCAGCTGCAGTGCTGTGGGGGGCGCTGCGTGGACATGCCAACATCCTGTTTACGACCCCAAGGATGATGCTGCCCTCGTCGCTGGCTACGCAGCTGTTAAGTAATGCGGCGCTGGGTGTAGCGCTGGGCCTGCTGCTGGTGATGCTGACGCGCGAGCTGCAAGAGCGCTTTACCTGGGCGCGCCTGCTCCACAACGAGTTTCGCCAGCTGTTAGGTCCGCTGCGTCAGCACGAGATCTTGCTGCTAGCCGCCGCTTCCGCCATCGGCGAGGAGTGCCTATTTCGCGGTGCGCTGCAGAGTCATCTGTCGGCGCTGGCCCCCGGCAGCTTGGGGATGCCGCTTGGGATCTTGGGCTCGGCTGCGATTTTTGCGCTGCTGCACATTGCTCCGGGACTGCGCTTTTTGTCGTGGACGGTATCGGCGCTGGTGATGGGGATTGTTTTGGGCGGATTATTTGCCGCAATGGGCGACCTGATGGCGCCGATTGCCGTCCATTTTACGGTCAACTTGCTAAACCTGCAGGACATCGTGCGGCGGCAGCTGCCGTCGACGTAGTGACTGGCTAGCTGCTGGTTATGACCGCAGCGCTGACGACTAGCGATTTCTGCGTAGGCGCAGCAAGTGCCAGAGCAGCCTGGCTGCTCCGATGGCCACTACGGACAGTGCCAGCAACCCAAGCAGTACTGCCAGGTGGTGGTGCCGCCAAAGGTAGCGCAGCATGCCGTGATGCATCTTGGGCGGGTGCGTGCCTGGGGCCAGGCGCTCAGGATGCAGGGTCGCTGCTGTGGAACGAGGCAGGGGCAAGCTCACCTGATCCAGCGGCGGACCTTGGGGGCTGCGCGCCACCACCGAGATCAGGTCACGACCTCGTGCTTCGCCTGGCTTTGCGGGCTGCGGCGTGATGCGGATCATCAAGTAGTGGAACGCAGCGGCGTAGTGCTGCAGCGCCATCACGTCTAAAGGCTCGCACTCGCCTTGCTCGTACAGCGTGGCCCCGCCGCCACCGGAGACAAAGTAGGCAATGCCGTTGCGTTCCAGCCGCTGGTAGGAGTGATCGTGACCGGCGATGACAGCGTCGACGTGGTACTTCTCGAAGCGCTGCAGCCAGTCTGCGACATAGCGCCCAATTCCGCAGTGCCAGCTGGCGGATAGTGGTGCTTGGTGCAGGATCACCAGCCGCGCGCGGATCGTAGGATCGCTTTCGGCAGCGCCCAGGACTTGATCCAAGAAGCGGACTTGCTCAGGGTCGCTGGGGCGGTTGCCGTTTAGAAAAATCAGCAGCACTTGTCCGTAGCGCACGGAGTAGTACCCGTGATCGGTGCGCGGAAACAGGCTGTGGAAAAAGCGCCCTTCCGGATCGCCGACCAGCTCGTGATTGCCCAGTGCCGGGAAGTAGGGAACCTGCGCCAGCAGTGCACCGTGACAGGTGAGTAGGGCGCGCCAGCTCTCGCGCTGTCCACCCGCGGGGACCATATCGCCGGTGCCGATTACCAGGTCCGGTGCTTCTGCTGTGATCGCCGAGACGATGGCGCGGGCTGCTGGTGCCACT
>JAGNNG010000227.1 GCA_017990795.1 Deltaproteobacteria bacterium | reverse complement strand
CTCGACGAGCAAGACCGGCTGCGCGCGGAGCTAGTTTCGACCGGTGGCGCCGCGCAAGTGCAGTCGCAAGAGCTGTACTTAGGTGGCGCAACCACGCGCGAACATGCCGCGGAAGTGCTCACTCTGCTGGCAGAGATCGTGCGCAGTCCGAGCTTTCCTAAAGAGGAGCTAGAGCTTGTACGCAAAGAAGCGCTGCTGGAGCTGGAGGAGTCGCAGCGCAATCCAGGTGCGACGGGCCGACTGGCACTGCTGCGCCACATTCGACCCTTTCCGCCTTCGGATGCGCGCTACGTGCCAACCATTGAGGAACAGCTGCAGCGCCTACGCGCAGTAACGTCCGAGCAGCTGTTGCAGCTGCACCGCGAGCTTATCGGAGGCAGCCACGGCGCACTCGCTATCGTCGGTGATTTTGATGCAGCAGAGTTAAAACAGGTGATAGCGAAGCAGCTGGGTACGTTCCGCTCTCCGCAGCCGTATTTGCCGATTCCGTATCCTGTCAGTGACGCGCCAGGCACGCTGCTGCAAGTGCGCACGCCCGACAAAGCGATGGCAATGGCCGCTCTGTTGCAGCCGATGCGCGCCAGTGAGAGTGATCCCGACTACGCAGGGCTCAAGCTGCTGGAGTATGTGCTGGCAGGCGAGAGCTCGGCGCGCTTGTTTCAGCGGCTGCGCGAAAAGGATGGGCTGTCTTATTCAGTCGAGGGCCGCATCTACATTCCTGCGGAGCATCACAGCGCATATCTGACTGCAGTGGCTTCGTGTGCTCCACAAAATGCGCAGCGCGCGATAGCGGCCCTCGCCGAGGAAGTCAGCGCTCTCGGCCAGCGTCCGCTCTCGGCTATCGAGCTAAAAACCATGCAGCTTCACTATCAGCAGGCATTCGAAAGCAAGCTGGCCAGCGATGCTGCAATTACCGCCCTGCTGGGCCTAGCCAGCCTGCGCCATCGCACCCTGCAGTTTGATGCCGACCAGCTGCAGCGCGCCATCAAGCTAACCCCGACACAGCTAATGGACCTGGCCAAGCGCTACATTCGCCCCGAGCGATTCATCAAGCTGCTGGCTGGTGACCTCCCAGCCGAAAAGTCCACACCAACATCCCCAAACCAGCCAACTGAAAACGCAGGACCTGCAATGCCAACAAAATAATCGCGGCATGCAAGGACAGCTGACCCTCATCAGCTGATGCGACGACAGCGGACCAAGACACAGCAGCGCTTGCGTCTACCCGGCAGCCTTTGTACGTTGCGCACGAAGGAGCACACTTCGTGGCACACACTTCCTGGTCTTCCATCGTTTCCTCGGCGACGCTGTGCCTAATCGCCTCCTCCGCAGGCTCGCTGGCGCTAGCGGGACCGCCACCGCTTGACCCTCGGCCCCAGCGCGCCTCGCTGTCTTACTTTGGCGACAACGTAACGCGCCCTGGCTTGCGACTGGGTTATGAAGGTGCCGCCTGGCTGCGTCGTCCTCAGGAGCTAATTATCGGCGGTAGCATCGGTGGCCATGCCGTCGAAGGTGGCTACGCGCTGTTCGCGCTTTTAGAGGGCGGCTATCGATTAACCCTGCCGGTCGGGCTGTTCTTCGATGCGCGCGTCGGAATTGGCTATGAGCCAATGTGGCGCAGCGCGACCCCAGCCCCAGGAACGCCGTCCGGCCAGGTCGTTCAGACGGTGACGAACTACTTTGTGTACTCGGCCACGGGCGGGCTGGGATATGACTTTTACCGACGCTTCCAGGTCCCGCTCTCCGTGTTTGTGCGAGGTGGCGGCCTCGGTCGCTATGTCTCAGTGGAAGCGGCCAGCGGCAACTTCTTGTTAGATGCGGGGCTGGCTTTTCAGCTGGGCACCAGTCGCGCCGCAACCCAGCCGCTGCCAGTGCCTGAGGTCCCGATTGCCGAAGCGCCGTCCGACCCACCGCCGGAAGCCGCGCCCGGTCCTGCGAGTCAGCCGCCACCGTCAGCAAGTTCCCCGCTACAACCTCTGCCGCTGCTTCCCGCCGGCCCTGCTGAGCCGCTGCCGCAGCGCTAGCCAGCCACCTGCCTGGGCCGAGCTCGTGCTTCACAAATCGGCCCGATTTTCCCGTCAGCGAGGCGACCATGAAAAACCAGCTCTTACACCGTAGACTGTCCCTGTCATTTTTGTCGCTGCCAATGTTGGTGGCTTGCTCTGAGCCGCTGACAGCGCCCACTCAGGTGGAAAGTGAGCCCTATCTAGCAGCCGCTCTCCCCACCGATGTCGATGCGCTGTTTGATGACAATCGCAGCCCCAGAAATGACTTTCGCGTCGTCGGCACACTGCGCCCACCAGCGTGGTCCTGGGGCGAGATCGAGCTTCTGGAAGGCCAACAGCTGGTGCGCACCGAGGGCTACAACCGACGCAGCGACAAGCTACGAGCCGTCGATACTTTCCAATCGAGCAAGTATCCGCTGGGCACCTACTTTGGGGCCCTCAATCAGCAGCTGGTCGATGGCTTTAACCTGTTTTACAAAGACAGCTGCGCGACCTCCACGCGAACGCGCTGTTCCGAGGAGGGGCCGACGCGACCCGCAGCTCGCTTTGTGCTGCTACACAAGGGTCCAAAGACAGCGGCGCTTAGCTGCGACACGACCAAGACCCCGATGCTGCTGGTCCACGGCGCAATGCAGGATGCCAATGTCTGGCTCTTGCCCGGTGGCAACGACGGCAGCGGCAACGCATTCCCGGGCACCACGCAAAAGACCGGAATGGTACAGGCGCTAGAGGCCGCAAACCGCTGCACCTACGCGGTCACTTTCGGCAACTTCCACGGTGACAACTACAGCCAGGCCATTGCGCTCACCAATGCCATCTCGCGCATCCGCACTTTGCACACTCGCGCCGACGGAACTGCGCCCAAAGTGGATGTGCTGGCCTGGTCCAAGGGAGTGCTCGCCGTCGATGCCTATCTAGCCAATGCCAAGAGCTGGCGCAGCCCGTCGACCCGCTTTTTTGACCGCGTCGCCGATGCGCAAGCCGCGGCAGTACCGGCATTTCGCGGCGATGTGCGCGTCTACATCGCACTGTCGGGTCCCCATCAGGGACTGGACCTAAACTTCCGGCATCCTCTTCACACGCTGGCCATTGGTAGTACTTCGTCCAATGCTCCCATCGGACGTGGCCCGATGCCGTGGAGCTACTTTGCCGCGATGCAGTGCGTAAACTGGGGCCCGGACTCTCCCTGGTACGACAATCCCTACGCCGATTCGGTGTGCGAGGGTCGTGGCGGCACCTGGCTAGACTTTTGGAATCGCATCTATCTATCCAACATCACTGGCCTAAACAGCGACGGCAAGCCACAGTCAAGTCAGAGCCTGAAGCAGCTCAACGTACGTGAGGGCGTCAGCAGTTCCGGCTTCGAGTTTGACGAGTACAACATCAGCCTGTTTGGCAGCGTCGACGAGTCAGGCAAGTACCTGACTGGCTACTTGGGGCAGCTGCAAGCGGCCAATGATCTGCGCAGCAGCTATCCCGTCCCTCGTCGCGACAGCAGCGACTGGAGCACTGCCGACGTCGATGAGAATCGCTGGTATCCATGGATTCGGCCCAAGCTGTCCTACCTACTTGGCGGCTACCTGGATGACACCACCCGCAGCGCTTGCCGCAAGACGGGCTTTGATGCCGCGGCGTCTCCGTGCATTGCGTGGCATACCTACCTAAACTCGCGCAACGCGGACAGCGTCGGCATTTACAACAAGTATCAGCTGATGTCTGGGCTGGGTATCAGCGCCGCGCTAGAAATGGGCGGGCACTTCATCCAGCGGCTGATGAGCACGGGTCTAGACTCGCGACTGGACGCGCTATACGTGCTGTATGGCGAGGCCGCTGGCAGCCCCGATTCCACCTTCGAGACCGACGGCATGAGCTGCCCCACCTGCGCAGTAAACGGAGACGGCGTTTTGTTTAACAAGAGCATCGCCGCCCTGTCGCAGCTAACCCAAGGCTGGAGCAGCAGCAAGCGCAGCACCGACGCCAAGCAAGAAGGCGTCGCCTACGCCCACTTGGAAGTCGGAGTAACTCCCGCCGTCTGGAGCAAAGTCCTCCGCTTCATCGAAGCCCGCGACTAACTCCTAAGTCCCTCCCAATCCCCTAAGTCCGTATTTAGGAATCACTGCAAGTAGCTGAAAGGAATCGCCTTCAAGTGATTCCTTTCGCGATTCCTTTTCCCTAAAATCGGACTCCTTTTCTCATTCCCAAATGAGGAAAGGAGCCCTCCTTATCTCTCTGCGGGGAAGTCCTTACTCAGGTTTCGTGAGTGAGACTTACCAAAAGCCAATGGTCGCAAAAAAAAAGAGCCGAGAGGGCATCCTCTCGACTCTTTTGATACTGCTCGCAGCTACGAAAGCGACTTAGGTGTTCGGTGCGCGCTTACGCTCGCTCTTGGGCTGGCCCATATCGCTGCTGCCCGGTGGAGAGTAGTCCACCCAGCGATAGCTCGGCTCAGGG
>JAGNNG010000226.1 GCA_017990795.1 Deltaproteobacteria bacterium | reverse complement strand
TCACTGTCTGCTGCAGCCAGTACCGAGGTCGGAAGCTGACGATTGCGCGCATAGAGCGGACGTTCCGGGTCTACTGCGATGGCAAGCCCACAAGTGAGCAGCTGATGCAGCGCTCGGCTGGCCTCGACAAGTGAGCCCCCTTGCAAAGTCAGTGCTGCGACCTGCGTCATGACCTGGGTGAGCTGGGACTCGGTGAGCCACGGATTTAGACGCAGCAGGGCGCGCTGAAGTCGTCCCGTGACAAGAGGCTGTTGCTCGGACTGGCGGTCTGACTGCAGTGTCTCGGCTGGCACGTAGGTGTAGCCGAGTCGCAGCAGCAGCTCTAGCGCCTGCGCCTGCGTGTCGGAGGGGGGCTTTAGCGCTGGGCACTGGCCGGTTGGAACCATACGCGCGGAAACGTAGTCCAGCGCCGCGTGCCTGAGCAAGTGCGGAGGCTCGCCTTGCCGACGCGCACGGACACGTCGGAAGCCCGACGACGCATTGACAGTCAACGGATCGCGCCAGTACGATCACGCGACCTCGATCTAAGGATCAACTCCATGAGCGTGCTTAGCCGGAACAATGTTCAGCTTTCTGGCAACGGAACCCAGCCGATGCTGTTTGCCCACGGATTTGGCTGCGACCAAGGGATGTGGCGATTCGTTGCCCCGAGCTTTCAGGCTGATCACCAGGTAGTCTTGTTTGATCACGTCGGTGCTGGCAGCTCGGATGCCTCAGCATATCGCCGCGCAAAATATGGTTCGCTGTCGGGGTATGCCGACGACATCCTGGAGATCTGTCACGAGCTAGACCTGCGTGACGTCATCTTCGTGGGTCACTCGGTGAGCGCCATGATTGGTGTACTGGCAGCAGTCAAGGAGCCAGCGCTCTTTCACAGCCTGATTTTGATCGCTCCGTCGCCGCGCTACATCCACGACGTGGACTACGTGGGCGGATTTAGTCAGGGAGACATCGACGGTCTGCTGGAGCTGCTCGACAGTAACTACATGACCTGGGCCAGCATGCTGGGACCGACGATCATGGGCAACTCGGACCGACCCGCGCTGGCCAGCGAGCTAACCGCCAGCTTCTGCCGTACCAATCCGGAGATTGCACGGCACTTTGCCCGGGTCACCTTCCTCTCGGACAACCGCGCTGACCTGCCCAAGGTGCAGACGCCTTCGCTGATCCTGCAGTGCTCCCAAGATGCCATCGCGCCCGAGGTCGTGGGTGCGTACATGCATCAGCACTTGAAAGGCAGCCAGCTGGTGCAACTGCAGGCGACCGGCCACTGCCCCAACCTCAGCGCCCCGGAGGAGACCGTCGCTGCCATCCAGCGCTTTCTGCGGAGTCTGGAGCAGGCATGAGCCCAGCCGCCAGCAAGTCTGAAGAGGATCTAGAGGACCTCTACGAAGAGGCGCCTGGCGGATATCTTTCGACACGTCCGGAAGGACACATTCTGCGCGTCAATCGTACGTTCTTGGCGCTGACGGGCTACGACGCAGAGACGCTGCTATCAGGCAAAAAGTTTACCGAGCTTTTGACGGCCAGCGGGGCCTTCTTCTACGAGACCCACTGCGTGCCACTGCTGCGCCTGCAGGGCTTTGTAAACGAGATTGCCTTGGACCTTCTGTGTAGCGATGGCCGTACGCTGCCGGTGCTGTTTAATGCGGTCGCCAAGCGCGATGCTACGGGCGCCCCAATCTTGTTTCGCAGCATCTTTTTGCATTCACCCACGCGTCGGGAATACGAGCGCGAGCTACGACTGGCGCGGCAAAAGGCTGAAGAGACGGCGGACCTGCTTCAGGTGCAATCGGACATGCTGGCCGCCGCGCGTGATGCCGCCGAGGCCTCAAGCCGCGCCAAGAGCAGCTTCCTTGCCAACATGAGCCACGAGATCCGCACGCCGCTAAACGCAGTCATTGGCATGTCCGGGCTGCTGCTGGATGGCGCGCTGACGGACCAGCAGCGGAGCTTTGCCGAGATCATTCGCAATAGCAGCGACAGCTTGCTGGCGGTCATTAACGACATCCTCGACTTTTCCAAGATCGAAGCGGGGCAGCTCGAGCTTGAGTCGGAGCCTATCGATCTGCGGGAGTGCCTGAACTCTGCGCTGGATGTGCTGACGGGGGCTGCGGCGCGCAAGAAGCTGAACTTGGCTTGCATCATTGCGCCCGGCACTCCAGGCGCCATTCGAGGGGACGCCACGCGCATTCGGCAGACGCTGGTAAACCTGCTAGCCAACGCGGTGAAGTTTACAGACCGGGGCGAAGTCCTGCTTACCGTTAGCGCTCGGCAGCTGACCTCAAGCCTTCAAGAAACAAGCTCGCTGCCAGCCGGTTCGGAAGCGGCGCGCTACGAGCTGCAGTTCGCAGTCAAAGACACCGGGCCGGGTATTCCCGCGGATCGAGTTCACCGTCTGTTTCAGCCATTTAGCCAGCTGGACGTCTCTACGACCCGGCGCTTTGGCGGCACGGGTCTGGGCTTGGCCATCTGTCACCGCCTTGTGCAGCTGATGGGAGGCCAGATCTGGGTGAGCAGCACGCTGGGCCAGGGAGCCACGTTTCACTTCACCATCCAGGTGCTGGAAGCTCCGTACACGCAGCCCGCATTCTTGAACCAACATCAGCCCCACTTAAGCGGTCGGTCGCTGCTGATTGTCGATGACAACGCCACCAATCGCAGCATCCTACGGCTGCAAGCGCAGAGCTGGGGCCTTTACACGCAAGAGGCAGATACCGCTGAGTCAGCGCTGACGCTGCTGCGCAAGGGCGAGCGCTTTGATCTGGCCATCCTTGATGGCCATCTGCCGGACATGAACGGAACCCATCTGGCGGGAGCCGTGCATGGGCTGGAGCCGCAGTTGCCGCTAATGCTACTGACGTCGCTGCTTGAGCCGGGCATGGACCAGCACCGGCATCACTTTGCAGCCGTTCTGACCAAGCCCATCAAAGATGCGGCGCTTTACGACACGCTGCTGCGGGTGATGAAGACCGACGCGAACACCGATAACGCCGAGTGGCGACCGCTGCACCGGCCAAGTGCAGCCCCGGAGCGAGCGGCTCACGAGGCCACAGGTGCGGGCAGACAGGAAGCATCGTCAGGCGACCCACCGTTTGTAGCGAGCAGCCGCCCGATGCGGATCTTGCTGGTGGATGATCACGAGATCAATCGCAAGGTGGCGTCGCTGATGCTAAACAAGCTAGGCCACAAGCCGGATCTGGCTGCCAACGGCCTGCAAGCACTGGAGGCGCTGCGGCAGCGCTCCTACGATGTCGTCTTGATGGATGTCCAGATGCCGGAGATGGACGGCCTAGAGACGACCCGGCAGATTCGCTTTGATCCCGAGCTGACAGGTGCCCACCGACCTTGGATCATTGCGGTAACGGCGCACGCGTCTAACAGCGACCGTGAAGAGTGCTTGGCCGTCGGCATGGACGACTACCTCAGTAAGCCCGTCCACATCGATCGACTGCGGGCCATCTTGGAGCGAGTGCCGCTCAGAGTGGCTCCGGTCACAGCCAAGCCAGCAGCAGAAGCAACCAGCGGCAGCAAGTCTGCAGAGAGCCGCGTCGCCAGCGCTTCGGAGCCTGTTCCGACAGCGGTTTCTGCGCCGCGTGAGCCAGCCATCGTGTCCGTCAAAGACCACCAGCCAGCAGAGCCACTTGTGGTGTTTGATCCGGCCCCGCTCGCAGAGCTACAGGAGACACTGCCGCCCGAGGCACTGCAGCCGATCCTGGACGAGTTCTACGAGTCCACCCGCAACATGCTGACCGAGGCGAAAGCAGCGCTGACCAGCGGCGATCTGGTCGTACTAAAGCGCACCGCCCACACGCTCAAGTCCGTGGCGCGCATGTTTGGGGCAGTCGGTCTAGCCACGGTTGCCGCTCAGATTGAACGCCAGGTTGCGGACCAGGAACTACAGCCAGTGGACTCGCTAATTGCGCGAGCTTTGCAACTTTATGAGCAGGCGGCGGCGGCGATACGCAACCACACTCGGCAGAGTTAAGTCGTCCCAGAGAACAACTGGTGCGGCCATTTCAAGATCGATACACCCAAACGACCTCGACCCGCCCTGCACCCGCCGATTCCTACGCACTTCTAGGCACTTGCGGGCGCCGATATTGATATTGAAATTATCGTGTTTTGTATTACATTTACACTCATCGACTTTCTTGCGACTCCTTTGCGTACGCAGCTCCTAAGTTCGGTCCTCCGGGCCTGCTCTGGTGGCATGTTTGACATCATCAGACAGGGTGGGCAGCAGGAGCAAAGTTGGGGCGCTTGTGAGCCAAGTAGACCCAGCAAAGACAAGATTTATCGACGATCGGCAGTTCGTTAGGCAAAAGCCCATGCAGACCTCACCACGTATCAAGATCATCCTCGTTGAAGACAATGATCTCATTCGGCAGATCACAACGTCGATGCTTGCGCGCTTTGGGTTTGAGGTCATCACGCTAGACGGACCGTTTGGCTTTGGCCGAGCGCTGCT
>JAGNNG010000225.1 GCA_017990795.1 Deltaproteobacteria bacterium | reverse complement strand
GGCTTGCCCTGGGCCTGCAGATCGGCGACCGCCTTGTACGACGAGCGCAGCTTGGCCATGCGCGGCGAGAGCGCCATCTTGCCCTTGAGGACGGCGATGGCGCTGTTGTACTGAACGCGGCCCCAGTTGACGCGCGGGTCGTTGGGGGCCTTGTTCATGATCTCGATCGCTTGCGCTAGCTTCGCTTCCGCGCCGTCGGTTTGGCCGCCTTCCAGCTGCTTTTCGACGTCGTGCAGAAGCCGCTTGGCATCGTGCATCGCGACCTCACCCGGAGGTGCGCCGCGCTGCAGCTCGCCGTCACAGCCTGGCAAGTCCGAGATGCGATTGGTGCGCTTCCAGTCTTCGATTCTGCCGCATCCGCGCTCTGGATCTCGCCACCAAGGCTCACCAGCGTGGGCAGTATCAGACAGGAGCACTAGACCTAGGAGGGACAAGGAAGCAAGAGAAAGCCTGACCATAGCTTACTAACAGACCATGACCGTTTCTATTGGTCAAGCGTCGGCTTTGCGGAAGCCGATTCAGGCCGGCGTCAGCGTCGGGAAAGACGGGCTCTTATCACTGGGTTTTTCACGCCCGCTGCGGGCAAGCGAGCGGAGATCGGTGGGACAGAGGCGTACTCGTACCTATGGCAGCGCGCTTTGGGGCAGAACACTTCCGGGGGCACACTTTGGGAAAGATGGATTCGGGAAGATTCTTTTAGGGCTTAGCTGCTTGCGCAACTGGGAGGCGTCTTGGTGGTGCGGTGGGGCGCGCGGGGCTATTTGCCGGCGGCAGTTGGGTTATGAATCGGGACGGCGTGGATGCGCAGGGTCGGCGCATTTGACGAGTCGAGGCTTGGCGCTGCAGCGAGCGAAGTGGCGTCATGGCCGAGCACGATGGGCGATCTGACGGTGACAGCAGACTGGGAAGCAGCGGGCGCGATGGGCGCGTCCCAGCTGGGGCCAAAGTTTGGTGGCGAGGCTTCGCGCAGCGGACGGACGGGAAGGGGGTCGGAGGCTTGCGTGGAGGCCAGGATCGCTTCCAGCTCGGCGCGGACCTGGTAGGCGCTGGCGGGGCGCTCGCTTGGATGGCGGGCGATGAGGCGCGTCATTAGGACCTCGAGCGCCTCGGGCAGGCGCACGCGCGGGTTTACAAGTCGTGGCCAGCGTCGTGGGGCTTCTAGGTGCGACTTCATCATCACGGCCTGGTTTTGCCCGGGGAACGGCAGATCGCCGACGATCATCTGCCACAGCAGCATGCCGACGGCGTAGAGGTCGCAGCGACCGTCAACGGGCTCGCTGGCCAGGGTCTCGGGCGCGATATAGGCGGGGGTGCCCAAGATGTCGGAGGCGCGGGTCTCGGGGCCGCACAGGCGCGCGACGCCGAAATCGACGACTTTGACAAAATCGGTGGGGCTGTCGTCGAAGTCAGGGGCAGAGCTGGGCAGTGGAAAGAGGCCGCTGCCGTCGAGTGGCTGCGCGGGCCGAGCGGCGCGGGGACGACCCGGTAACAGCAAGATGTTATCGGGCTTAATGTCGCGGTGGACGATGCCGAGCGCGTGCGCCTCACCCAGCGCGGCGCAGACCTGCGCCATGATCTGCAGCGAGCGCCGAGGGGACAAGACGCCGCGCATCATGTCGTGGCTAAGTGGCTTGCCGCGCAGGAGCTCCATCACCAGATAGGGCATGCCGCGTGGGGTGACGGCGTAGTCGTGCAGGACGACGACATGCGGGCTGCGCAGCTGGGCGATCATGCGGGCTTCTTGCAGGAAGCGCTCACGCGTGCGGGCATCGGCCAGGGCCGAGCGGTTTAGGAGCTTGATGGCGACGCGAAGTCCGACGGTGGCGTCCTCGGCTTCGTAGACGGCTCCGAAGCCGCCGCTGCCAAGACAGCGCAGCAGGCGATAGCGACCGCCCAGCAGCGGGCCATCTAGGGGTCCTGCGGGGGCCAGGGCGGCAGCAGCTGGCGGAGAGCCTGCGGGCAGCATGGCTTCTCGGGCGGCTTCGGCTGCCGCGAGCGCTTCGGCAAAGGCCTCAGGGCTAAGCTCGCTACCGGGACTGCCTGCAGGGCCAGCAAGGGCGGTTAGCAGCTGGTCTAAACCTTCTGGAGCGGGAGCCAGCTGGGTCGGGAGCTGCGACAGAGGCACGCCCAGCGGCGTTGCACAGCGCACGCAGAACCGCGAGTCGTCATCATTTGGGTAGTAACACTGGGCGCAGTCCATGGGCGGCCTCGGGGGTCGGCGTTGCTCGCGCTGGGTTGCCTGCGGGAATGGCTGCAGGTGCAGGAAGCAGGGGCAGCGACGCTTGGACTATAACAACGCCGTCAGCGAGGGCAATTTTTGAGGAGGGAGCGGGGTCAGTGCGGGGCGGGGGAGCGGAGACCGGCGTTAGGCCATGTGGATCTGCATGGTGTTGGTCGAGCGCCCGCTGCGAAACGGAATGGCCATGGTGATGATGATGAGCTGGCCGGGCTTGACCAAGCTGCGCTCGCGCAAGGTGGCTAGGGTCTGGGCGATCAGCTCGGCTTCGGAGTCGACGTCGGGAGCGATCATCGGCAGGACGCCCCAGTAGGCGCCAAGCTGGTGGTAGACGTCGCGGCTGCGGGTCATGCCGACAAGCAGCGCCTCGGGACGGTATTCCGAGAGCAAGCGGGCGGCGCCACCAGAGTCGGAGATGGCCACAATCACCGGCGAAGCGACCAAGCGGGAAGCCACCACGGCGGCGTGGGCTACTGCGTTTGAGGTCACGCGGATCATCGGCCAGTCGAGCTGGCGCATCATGCGGTGGTAGCGCTCGCTCTGCTCAACCTCGCGGATGATGCGATCCATGGTGCGGACGGCCAGCAGCGGGTACTTGCCCGAGGCTGTCTCCGCAGACAGCATCACGGCGTCGGTAGAGTCCATGACCGCGTTGGCGACGTCAGATGCCTCGGCGCGGGTTGGGCGCGCGTTGGTGGTCATCGACTCGAGCATCTGGGTCGCGGTGATCACCAGCTTGGCTTTGGCATTGGCCATCTGGATGGCGGCTTTTTGCACCAGCGGCACTTTTTCCGGGCCCAGCTCGACGCCCAGATCGCCACGGGCGACCATGATGCCATCGGCGGCATCGATGATCTCGGCCAGGTTGGTGACGGCCTCGGGCTTTTCGATCTTGGCGATGATGAGGGTCGGCGGTCGCTCCATCGCGCCGACGATATTGGAGCGGGCTTCGGTGATGGCGGCGCGGGCCTCAAAGATGTCCTGGGCACAGCGCACAAACGACAGCGCCAACAGGTCCACGCCCAGCTGCTGACCCACGATCAGATCGACGCGATCCTTCTCGGGCATCGAGGGCGCAGAGACCTTAATCCCCGGCAGGTTGATGCCCTTGTTGTTGGAGAGCGGACCGCCCACTAGGACGCGTGTCAGCACCTCGTTGCCGCGCACCTCCAGGACTTCGATCTGTAGCAGGCCGTCATCTAGCAGTAGGACGTTGCCGGGCTGTACGTCGCGCGGCAGGCCTTCATAGGTGACGCTGGCGCGGCTGGCGTTGCCGACGATTTCTTCGGTGGTTAGCAGGAACTCGGTGCCAGCTTCCAAAACGGTGCCGGGGGTGATCTTGCCGACGCGAATCTTGGGGCCTTGTAGATCCTGCAAGATGGCGATGGCCTTGCCGCGCTTGCTGGCTTGCTCGCGGACTGCGGCGACAGAAGCAGCATGATCAGCGGCAGTGCCGTGCGAGAAGTTGAGGCGGACGACATCCATGCCTTCGTCGATCAGGTTGCCGATGACCTCTGGGCTGCGGCTGGCTGGGCCCAGGGTGCAGACGATCTTGGCGCGACGAAAGGGACTGGCGTGCTGGTGCTTTTCCATGATCGGCACCGACGCTGCAGGGCTGCCTGCGGCGCTGGCCATGGCGATGGTAGACCCAGGACTGGGACCCTGGCCCAGACCATAAGACGGTGACGACTGAAAAGGTGAGTCTGTAGTCGATGCCATGGGTGATGTCCTCTGCAGGTCTTCGGTGGCCACTGCTACTAAAGTGTTGCGGTTGCGGTCAGCGACGAAGCGGTCATGCTAGGCTCGGGGTGCGTGCCGCCCGCCCAGTTGCGCATTTGCTGCATTGTGGCACGTTTTTGCGCAGACGCAGCAGAAGCCATCTGAGTCGCTTGCAGATCGCCGCTACGTACTGGCTGAGGGCGAGCCTGGCGGTAACCCGTAGCTTGAAGTTCTGTCGATAAATCCTGTCGACGCGCGCTGACTTTTCCTACGTCGAGTGACCGAGTCCTCGGATACTTTTTAGGAGCTGTGGCTGGTGCGTCTGTCGTGCCTGCTGCTGGCGATGTGCTTGCCATGGCAGCCAGCCCTGGTTGGCCTCATTGCGATGCCTGAAATGAACCTGAAATGAAATGCCAGTTCCTTGAACTTGGCCATCTTGAAACTGGCGTAGCGACGAAAAACGCGGTACAAGCGCCGAGACAATAGGAGGTCGCTGCCGTGACCATGCACCCACTAACTATGCGGT
>JAGNNG010000224.1 GCA_017990795.1 Deltaproteobacteria bacterium | reverse complement strand
CCAAGCCCCCGCCCCCGCCACCCCCGCCACCCGCGCCGCCCCCGCCGCCGCCGCCCCCCCCACCGCCCCCGCCGCCGCCGTCCCCACCGCTGCCACCACCGCCCTGACTCTTGGCGTCGCCGCCAGACCCGCCCAGGTTGCTTCGACTGAGGTTGCCATCGCCCTTTCCGCCAAAGCCGCCAGTAAGGGATTTCGTGCTCCCGCCGACGTATGTGTCGTCAGCAGGGCTTACAAATGGGAACTCGCCGGCTACGGTGCGCGGACTGCCGCCCGCAATGTTGAGCTTAACGCCCGAGCCGACGCCTTGCGGCCAGGGAGCCACGCCCATCGGTCGTATGCCCATGCCGCCGCCGCCGCCGCCGATGATCTTGGCATGGTCATTTGTGCTGACGTAATCGGTGCTGCCATGACCGCCGTGGCCACTGCTGCTGTTGCCGGCGCTGCGCATGCCGCTGCTCATGCCGCCGCCGCCGCCGCCGGTGTTCCAGGAACTGCGAGCCATGTTGAGGCCAATGGAGGTGCTGCCGCCGCTGCCCCCGATCGCTTCGCTGTCCGCGATGGTGACGCGATCTAAGGCCACGTCACCATGAGCAAAGATGGCACCGCCCGCGCCCAGACCGCCGCCGCCGCCGCCGCCAACAAAAGCGGATGCTGGGTCGTTTGGGACACTGTACTGGCCCGCGCCGTTGCCGCCATCGCCGCCTCTGGCGAGGCCACCTTTTAGGACTAGGTTGCGCAAGGTCAGCTTGGCTTTGCTCGCGGCAACCTGCGGCACCGTGGGTCCTGCGACATAAAAGAAGCGAAAGGGCTCCGCCATTTTATCGCGAATGATCGTAACGCCATTTCCTTCAATCGTTACCTCACCCAAGATCGGCGGAAATGCATTAGGGCCAAACAAGTCATGGAAAACATCACTGTTCGGGACGAGATTCGAGCTTGATTTGGTCAGAATAATGGTCTGGCAGTATGGGTCGATACTAATGGTGGTAGGAGTGCCCGGCTTGACAGCGGCAAGGGCATTAAATAGCTGCACCGGCGCATCAGGGGTGTTATTGCCATTAGGGCACTTGACGGCGTAGCTACTGGTGTCGCGCGGCGACAGATCTGGCGGGGGCGGCGGTGGGGGCGGCTCTGGTGTCGCTAGCGCCGTGCAGCGCATCGTTGGATCTTTATTTTCTGTTCCATCGAAGTTAAGCGCAGGCTTAACGCAGGAATATCCTTCTGGACAGTCAGTCACGTCGTCGCACGGCTTGTCTTCCATGAAGATCGAGCTATTCCAAAGCTGACCCTCACATCCAGCAAAGGCGATAATGGCTACGGCATAGAGTCTCTTCATTGGTGCCTCTAATTTAATATTTAATTAGTGACTGCTATCGGCGGTCTTCACTGGCTCTAACTGAAATGTGTAGGTATCGACTTTGCGTGGCCGTCCCGGTAGTGCGGCGATGATCCCGCCTCCTACCACCAGCGTAATTCCCAGTCCCAGCAAGGAACCACCGACCCCGCCGGTGTTGTAGACGGTGGGACAGCGGCCATCGGGGTAGGTCATCGCGCTGGGGCCAACCTCGTGGATGCACTCGCCGTTCACATTTAGGGCGTTGGAACCCAGACCTATCAACAGCCCGCCGACGCCCAGACCGGCACCGGCCAGAACCAGGCGCCAGTTTTCGCGGGGGGCGAAGACACGCTCGGTCTTCATGGTGACGGTGGGCAGGATGCGCAGCGGGGCGGGATCGGGCTCGGGCTGCTCGGCGGCGAGGGTGATCACAAGGTCGGTGCTGCGGTTCTCGGAGACGTCGATGCGCTGGTTTACCGAGTCATAGCCGGGCTTGTGCAGGCGCAGCTGGTAGCGACCGGTCCACGCCGCGTGCTCGTACGGGGTCTGACCCAGCAGGCGCGGGCCGTTGTAGATGGCAGCCCCGGACGGCTCGGAGTGGACCTGCAGCACGCCACGCGGACGCGCAGCGGCTTCTTGGATCAGCGCTGAGACTGCCGCATGAAGCTGCTCTGGCAGTGCGGCGGCAGGGCGTTCAAACTGGCGCGTAGCTGCCACGTCCCCGGTGATGGCGTCCACCAGCGTCAGCGTGGTCAAGAAAGTCTGCGGCAAGGTCTGGGGCTGCGCGTGGACATTGACCGTCAGTACGCCGTCGGCTTCGTTCTTGGTCGAGAGCTGCTCTTGGCAGGGCAGCTCGCCCAGGCACTTGGTTAGCTGCGGCGCGCGCTCTAGCGCTTGCTCTCGCGTCAGTACGGACTTCTTTTCGCCTTGCACGGCTTGCTCGATGGCGCCGTCAATGGCCCGCTGCAGCGACGCGTCCACCGTCGAGTGATCCGAAGCGACAATCAGCGCCGGCAGCAGCGAGATCAGCACCGCCTTGCTGCCTTGCGTCGCCCGCAGCTCGGCCAGGCGGCCCGGATAGACCTGCAGCAGCGTGGTTAGCTTTTGCCCCGGAAACTCGATGGTGAGCTGGTGCTTGTCTGGGGGAATCAGCACCGGCTGCGTAAGCGGCAGTGAGCCGAGCAGTCGCCCATCCAGCCGCAGCAGCGCCCCGCCATCGCCCAGCACCATCAGCTTGCCGGAGGGGGGGCGTCGCTGCTCTAGGACCTGCTTTATCTCCGCCACCGTGGGCTCGTCCAAGACGGCAGCGGGGTCGGACTGATAGCGGCGAAACAGATCCTGCGCGGCCAGCAGCTGGTTCTGGGCGGCGGCCACGCGACCCAGCTGATACAGGATGTGGGGGCTTTGCCACTTCTGATAGGCGCTGTCTAGCAAGTGCTCTGCTTTGGGATAGTCGTGTGCTGTAAATGCGGCGGCGGCGTCGGCAATCAGCGGCTCGGCTTGGGTCTGCGCCTTGCTGACTCGCTGGACGTGCGCGGCCTTGGACTTGCTGCCCGCCCAGGCAACTTGGGGGCACAAGCTACCCAAATAAACCCCGGCCAGTAGCAGTGTGCCTAAGCGTCGGGTGGTCATCGGCAGTCTCCCAGCTCTAGCGTCTGTCTGGCTCCTACGGTCACGGTCTGCACCCGCCCTTGGCCGAGATCCACCTGATGCTGTCCAGGGTTTAGCCAGTACGAAGTCGGCTGGCAGCGCCCCGAGACCAGCATCCCCACAATCACTTGGCCGACGCGACCCGAAAGTCGCGAGCTGCCGAGCTGCGCGGCTTGTTTGGCTTCGCTTTGACCTTTGACTTTGCTGCTCAGCGTCAGCACTTGCTGATATGCGGTCATGGCTTCCCCGTATTGCTTGTCCTCTTCGTACAGCTCGCCGAGCGTGGCCGAGGCCAGCAGCTGGATGGAGCCACAGGGTCCTTCGCTCTCGCGGCTGCTGGGGCGAAGGCACAGGGCCCGCGCCCGTTCTAGTTGCCGCTGGGCCTTGCGTGAGTCGCTGGTGCGAGCCTGCAGGCCAGCGTGCAAAAACTTCTCTGCGGGCGACTCTTGGATGCGGGCCTTGGTGGTGGCGCCAGCGGTCATGACCAGGTCCTGCTGCTCGGACAGGGAGTGCAGCCGGTGGGTACCTGGCATAAGCGGCATCGTCAGTGAGCCAGAGGTGGGCCCCAGCTGCCAGGGGCGCTTGTCCACGTGGAAATAGATGCCAGCGGGCACTTCTAGGTGCAGCGTGCCCTCGCTGGCGCTAGCCACTGCGCCTGCTGCTTCGGGTGGCTGCGCTGACTCGGTTGTGGCACTGGCGACGAGCGGGGCAGGGGCTGGCTCGAGCTGGCTCAGGTCGGGCTCGAGCACGGGGCTTACGGGCATGGTGAGCTGGACCAGCAGCGCCCGGGCTTTGGTCCACACCAGCAGGCTGCGGTCTTGCATCAGCTGACGCAGCAGCGGTAGAGCAGGTGAGCCCGCACTTCCAGAAGGCAGCGCGGCAGCAGTCTCGGCCACCAGGACGCGCACCAGCGGCACTGGGTCTTGGGCGACTCGCAGCAGCAGTGGCAGTGCGACCTCTGCTGACAGGCCCCGCAGCGCCTGTACGGTGGCAATGCGACGCTCGACAGGAAGGCGACAGGCCAGCGTCTCTTCCGCTGCTGCCGCCGAGGTCGGTGCCATGGGCGGCTCTCCCAGTCGATGCAGCAGCGCGGTGAGGAGCTGGCGGTCGGCATCTTGGCCGCCGTGCTCCAGCGCGGTTTTAAGGATTGGCAGCGCGCGCAGGTCGCCGAGTACCGCCAGTCGCTGCGCCGCCAGCAGTCGAACTTCGAGCACGGGGTCGGCTAGAAACGACGCCAGGCGCTCGGCATCTTTCGGCTGCTGCTGCAGTAGCAGCGCACGCAGCTGCGGGCTCTGATGGGTCTGAAACGAGTTGAGCTGCGTCTGGTGATACGGATTGCCCAGCTTGGCCAGCGCGCTTGCGGCCAGCAGCTGCTCATTGGGAGGGCCACTGGTGGCCAAGGTCACTAGGCGTGGCAGCAGCGTAGCAGGCACTGGCGCTGAGGCTGGGGTGCGGCGCTCCACCAGCTTGCCAAGGGTCACCAGGGCGTCTTCACGCACCGAGGCCCTGCTGTCGTC
>JAGNNG010000223.1:2858-4516 GCA_017990795.1 Deltaproteobacteria bacterium | reverse complement strand
CGCTACCTGGGAATGCCGACGCAGCTGCCCGTTGAGACGGTGCTGCAGGCGCTGCGTCCGCTGCTGACCGATGCGAAGCTGCGCAAGTCGGCGTTTGGCGCCAAAGAGGTTCAGCAAGGGCTGGCGCAGCTGCAGGTGGCGGTCGCAGGGA
The DNA here is from genome assembly GCA_017990795.1 of Deltaproteobacteria bacterium. GTDB lineage: Bacteria > Myxococcota_A > Polyangia > Palsa-1104 > JAEUJZ01 > JAGNNG01. The sequence goes on along the minus strand of JAGNNG010000223.1, from coordinate 4,365 downwards.
TTGTGACGGACCCGTCGCTGTGCTCGTATCTTTTAGAGCCGGGTGAGAGTCACAGCTTGGACGATCTGCTGGCGCGTCACCTGCCTGCGGGCTATCCGGCGCTGCCCAGCCGCGAGTCGCTGTGTCACAGCGGCAAGCACCACATCGGCTTTGATGCAGTCGAGGTGCAGCGCGCGGCGGAGCTGGCGGGGGCTGAGGCGCGGGCGACGCTGCTGCTCGGCGAGCTGCTTCATCGCAAGCTCGACGCAGCAGGTCGCCAAATATTAGCTGATCTAGAGCTGCCGCTGGCGTCGGTGCTGGCGCAGATCGAGCAGCACGGGATCTTGCTGGATCTACCGGTGCTCAAGCAGCTGTCGGCGGAGGCTGCGGCGCGGCTAGCGACGCTGGAGGCAGAGATTACGGCAGCAGCCGGGGTGTCTATCAACCTCAACTCGCCCAAGCAGCTGGCGGAGCTGCTATTTGAGAAGCTGGGTCTAGAGCCGGTCAAAAAAACCAAAGGCAAAGGTGGCCAGTCCGTCGATGCCGAGGTCCTGGAAGCGCTGGCTTCCGAGAACCCGATCGCGCGGCAGATTCACGATCACCGCAGCCTGACCAAGCTAAAAGGTACGTATCTGGATCAGTTTCCGCTGCTGGCCAGTCCGACGACGGGGCGGCTGCATACCAGCTATCAGCAGGTGGTGGCGGCGACGGGGCGGCTGTCCTCGACGGAGCCGAACCTGCAGAACATTCCGATCCGGACCGAGTTTGGCAAGCAGATCCGGCGGGCGTTTATTGCGCCACCGGGACGCGTGCTGATCTCGGCGGACTACTCGCAGATCGAGCTGCGGGTGATGGCGCACCTGTCTTCAGACCCGCTGCTGGTACACAGCTTTCAAAGTGGCGAGGACGTTCACGAGCGCACCGCGATCGAAATGTTTGGTCCCGAGCAGGGCCGTACCAGCGACAAGCGGCGCGCGGCCAAGATGATCAACTACGGCATCATCTACGGGCTGACGGACTATGGGTTGGCGACTCGGCTGGGGATCGAGCGTCGCGTCGCCAAGCAGTACATCGAGGACTATTTCGTGCGCTATCGCGGCGTCAAAGACTTCATGGAGCAGCTGGTGCTGCGGGCTCGACGCGATGGTGGCGCGCGGACGCTGCTGGGGCGCTTTCGACCGCTGCCGGAGCTTACGACCAAGAACTTTGCGGCGCGCTCGTATGCAGAGCGGATGGCGAAGAACACGCCGCTGCAGGGCACCGCTGCCGATATCTTGAAGCAGGCGATGATCAACGTGCAGGCGGCTCTGCTGCAAAAAGAGCCGTCGGCGCTGATGCTGCTGACGGTACATGACGAGTTGGTGATCGAGGCGCCAGCCGAGCGCGCCGAGGTGGTCTCGGAGCTACTGCGCACGACGATGGAGCAAGCGGTGACGCTGCGGGTGCCGCTTAAGGTGGATGTCGGCGCGGCGAAGAACTGGGGCGACTGCTAACGCCGGCTTGGCAGCAAAGAGCAGTCGGGCTAGCG
>JAGNNG010000223.1:0-2758 GCA_017990795.1 Deltaproteobacteria bacterium | reverse complement strand
AGCTACTGCGCACGACGATGGAGCAAGCGGTGACGCTGCGGGTGCCGCTTAAGGTGGATGTCGGCGCGGCGAAGAACTGGGGCGACTGCTAACGCCGGCTTGGCAGCAAAGAGCAGTCGGGCTAGCGTGCTCGGCTGCTCATCTTTGTTTCTGTGGGCGGGACCATGGGCGTTAGCAACTGCTCGGGGGACTCCACCATCTGTTGGAACAGGTCGAGGCTGCGCGCGCAGTAGTAGCCATCGGTGATGCGCTCGTCGAAGGTATATTTTAGGTTTACGACGTCGCGAATCACCAGCTGCTCTGGGCTGGGGGCGTCGCCGGGCTGGGGGCTGTTCTGCGGGTCGCTGGGGAGGCTCTTGATGAGCGCCTTTTTGTGGACTTTGCCGACGGTGGCAAAGAAGCTGACGGTGCCGTACTCAAACAGGTGGTGATAGGCGCTGTGCAGGCCGATGCTGCCGAGGTTGGCCAGGAACATACTGGCGTAAAGCGGGTCTGGCTCGCTGAGCGCGCTTGGCAGAAGGTTCCACGCGTCGAGGCTGCGCTGAATCCACATCAAAAAGCGCAGCAGCGGGCCGGGTAGGCGCGTGACCAGCGCGGTCTCTTGATCGGCTCGGCTTGGACGCGGGCCCCGCCCGAACAGGACCGCTTCGTGGACGCGCGCCGCCACTTGCTGCAGCGTATCCTCCGGCGAGAACCGCAGCTTGGTGGTGGTCAGCACACCGGCATCGGACTTCTCTTTCTTGATCGCAAACGACAGCGAGATGTGGTCGCGCTGATAGATCTTGCCGCCGCACACAAACCGGTTTAGCTGCGGCCTCTGCGCAAAGGTTCGTACGATTGCACACAGAATGACGTGGAACAGGTGAATCGGCGGCTGCGCACCATCGGCGTTTAGCTGCTCCACCAGGCGCAGCGTCTGGGTCAGGTCTAGGTCTTGTTCAAAGTAAACGCAGCTCTCGTTTCGGCCCCGCAAAAGGTACGGCATCATCTGCCGCAGCGGCGAGAGCCCCGGGAGCGCGCGACCATCTGTGCGAGCTATCAGCATGCTTGCAAGTCTTGCTCAAAACCGGTCGCATCCACGCCAGAATTTCCCGGAAAAGTTCGGCAAATGAGTTCCCAGGAAAATTCCTAGCGGCGATTCCTTGCGTGCTAGGATGCGCCGAATCTGTCGTTCCTCGGAGGCAGCGTATGCGACGTCGTTACAGTGCAGGCTTTGGAAATGGGCGCCGGTTTTTGCACATCGGCATGGGCGCTTCATTGGGCCTGCTTGCTTTGAGTCAGCTTGGTGGAATTGCTCGCGCAGACGAGCGACCACTGGAGCTTGGGGCCATTTTGGGTGGCCACTTTTTCTCGTCAACCAGCGCTCTGGGTCGCAGCGACTATGCGGCGCCAGGGAGCGACATTCGAAGCTCAGTAGCCGTCGGTGCTCGGCTGGGGTATGCCCTCAGTCCGTACTTTCTGCTCGAGGGTGAGTTTGTTGCGATGCCGACGCAGCTGGTCGAGCGGACCTCGCAGGTGCTGGCCTACTCTGGGCGCGGTCACTTGCTGTTTCGCTGGCCGGTAGGTCACGAAGGACGCTGGCAGCCGTTTGTGCTGGCGGGCGGCGGCGTCATCGGCGTGCGGCCTTCGCCAGGCCTGCCGCTGCGCACCGAAAACTTGGGCGCGTTTCACACCGGCCTGGGTCTGCGCGTCAACATCAACAACTACGTCGGAGTTCGCCTCGACGGGCGCATGCAGCTGGTGCCCGAGGTCCGTACGCCGACCTTCACGCAAGACTGGGAAGTGCTGGCCAGCGTCTATGCGCGCCTAGGCTTTGCACCAGAGAAGCCCCCTGAGCCGCCCAAGCCGGTGGACTTAGACAACGACGGCATCGTCGACAAGGATGACCGCTGCCCGAACGAGGCCGGTCCCGCTGAAAATGGCGGCTGCCCTGACAAGGACATCGATCACGACACGCTGATCGATCGTCTGGACAAGTGCCCCGATAAGGCTGGTCCCGTCGAGAACAGCGGCTGCCCAGATACCGACGGCGATGGCGATGGTGTTGTGGATCGTCTGGACAGGTGTCCGGCGCTGTCCGGGCCCAAGGCCAACGGTGGCTGCCCAGATACCGATGCGGATGGCGACGGCATTGTGGATCGACTCGACAAGTGCCCAACTGAAGCCGAGACCCAGAACAATTATCAAGACACCGACGGCTGCCCGGATGAGCTGCCGCAAGCGGTGGCGAAGTTCGTCGGCAAGATCGAGGGCATTCGCTTCGCTCCGAACAAGGCTGTGCTGCTGCCAGAGTCGTTCAAGGTCTTGGACCAGGCGGTGCTGACGCTGCAAGAGAACAGCTGGGTGCGGCTGGAGGTTGCGGGTCACACCGACAACATCGGCGTGCCTGAGCTGAACATGCAGCTGTCGCAGCAGCGCGCTGACTCCGTGAAGGCGTACCTGGAGAGCAAGGGCGTGCAGCCGGGGCGGCTCACGGCTGTGGGCTTTGGCATGACCAAGCCTGTTGCCGAGAACACGACTCCAACCGGTCGAGCCCAGAACCGTCGCGTTGAGTTCAAGCTGTTGCCAGCGGTGGGTGGTGCTCCGAAGGCCGTGGTGCCAGCGGCTCCGGTGAAGCCTGTTACACCGGCGGTGCCAGCGGCTGCTCCGGCGGTGCCAGTGACGCCAACTGTGCCTCCGGCAGCGACAGCTCCGGTGGTACCGACGGTGCCTGCGCCGCCGACAGCTGCGGGCGGTGCAGTGGTGCCGAGTGTGACAG